>DNZB01000338.1:8952-14144 GCA_003506635.1 Parvularcula sp. | reverse complement strand
CTGCGCATTGGAAAGTCGACCGTTGATGACGGCACGGAGGCGACCGGCGGCTTCGACGTCAATCTCGGCAAGGCGGGGCAGGGGAATCTCGTCTTCCACGGCGAGGGCTTTTTCCGCGAAGCGGATGATTACGACATTCCGGGCTTTGCTGAATCGCAGGTCTTGCGCGACAGCAAGCCGGCGCCGGCGCCGGGCGATCCGGTTGATGAAGGGGATTTCGGCTTGGTCCAAAACGCCGCGCTCAAGACGAAGGGCGGCTCGGCGAGCCTTTCTTACGTCTTCGACAGCGGCTTCGCCGGCCTTTCGGCGACGGCGCTTAACACCAATTACGGCGTTCCCGGCGGCGACGAGGAAGAAGGCGGCGTCACCATCGCGCTTCGCCAGCGCCGCATCGACTTCGACAGCGAGATCGACGGCGATTTTCTCCTCTTCCAGCGCGCGAAGCTGCGCGTCGGTTACGCCGATTATTTGCATACGGAGATTGAGCCGACGGGCGAGACGGGCACGGTCTTCAGCAATGAAGGGGTGGAGGGGCGCCTTGAACTCATCGACAAGCCGGCGTCTCTCGGCTCGGGAGAGCTGAACGGCGCGATCGGCGTCCAATGGCGCCTGCGCGATTTTTCGGCGATCGGCGAGGAAGCCTTCGTGCCGCCGGCGGAGTCAAACCAGTACGGCGTTTTCGCGCTGAAGGAATTGTCGCTCGGCGCCCTGCGTTTCGAACTTGGCGGCCGATTTGAGACCACCAGGCATCAGGCGCCGGACCTCGGCCTGACGCGCGATTTCGACGCGATCTCGGTGTCGGGCGGCGTCGGCGTGACGCCGGCGGAAGGCTTCTTTCTCGGCGTCACCGGCTTGCGCACCGAGCGCGCGCCCTCGATCGAGGAGCTGTTCTCGAACGGTCCGCATCTTGCGACCCGCGCCTTCGAGGTCGGCGATCCTGATCTCGGCATTGAGACCGCGCGCGGCGTCGAGGCGACGGCGAAATTCGAAAATGACCGCATCTCCGTCGCGATCAACGGGTTTTACACGTCCTACAAGGACTTCATCTTCGAGGCTGAAACCGGGCTCATCGAAGACGGTCTGCCCGTCTTCCAGTTCGTCGCGGCCGACGCGGACTTCAAGGGCTTTGAAGTCGTCACCGAAGCCGAGCTCTTTGAGGCCGGCGGCTTCGACGTTCACGCTGACGTTTCAGTCGATTACGTGCGCGCAAGCGTCGACGCCGCGAATGAAAACCTGCCGCGCATTCCGCCGCTGTCCGGCCTCTTCGGCGTTGAGGCGAATTCAGATTTGTTCGACCTGCGCTTCGAAGCCGAATACGCCGCCGAACAGAACAAGATCGCCGACTTCGAACTGCCGACCGATGACTACCTGATGCTGCACGCCTTCCTTACCATTCGTCCGATTGCGGACAAGGGGCTTGCGATCCGCATCGCGGCGCAAAACCTCAATGACGAGGACGCGCGCACGCACGCCTCGTTCCTGAAAGACGTGGCGCCGCTGCCGGGGCGCAACATCAAGGTTTCACTGACGGGAAGTTTCTGAAATGAAAGCGCCGGCCTCCCTCACGGCGGCCGGCGCGCTAAACTCCCGATTGGGCGTCGGGCGGTTTAAAGCAGTTTGAGGTTCGACGCAGACGTCTTGCCGCGCTCGTCGGCGAGATCGAAGCTTACCTTCTGATTGTCTTTAAGGCCTTGAAGCCCAGCCTTCTGCACGGCGGAGATGTGCACGAACACATCCTTGCCGCCAGCGTCAGGCGTGATGAACCCATAGCCTTTGGTCTCGTTAAACCACTTCACTTTTCCGGTCGCCATCCTTGATCTCCCTGAAAGGCGTCGTAGAGGCGGCGCAAGATCGTGCGCCGCAGCGCAGCAACTAGGCAGGCGATCGTGACAGCATGAAAAGCGTTCGAAAGGCCAGGCGAAGTCGCGGGCGACACTAGAAAGAGCGGCAGCGCCCGCGTCAAGCGTTATGAAAGAACATCAGAAATCACGGGGCGCAGGAGAGCCGGGATTCGTCAGCGCAAGCGCTTTCCTTCCAAGGTTTTCGATCGTATTGGCGCGCATCACCGGATGCAATTTTGTGTCATTGCGCAGGAAAACTCCGCCCTGAAATCGATTGATCACCTTGTTGTCGGCCATGGTGACGCCGTCAGCCGAGCCGCCGCGCGTAAGGTCATAGTTGACGATCGTCCAGTTTTCGGCGTCGCTCGCCTGGATGAAGACGTTGCCTTCCGCGATCAGCTCGCCCCCGCGAGAAGCGTCGATCGCGTAACTGCCGCGGCCATGCCCGTCGTCGAAGGTCGTGCCGCGAACGACGGTCTTCTTCGAGAGGCTCTTTAAATGATGGCCGATCCTTGTGCTGACGAATTTGCTGTCACGCACGTCGACGAGCGCCGCGCCGTCGACATAGACGCCGTGGCTCTGGCCGTCGCCGAATCCGTTTTCGCGGAAAAGCGTGCGATCAATCACGATCTCGCCGTTCTTGTCGCCGGTCGACAGGACGCCGTCTTCATTGCCGACGAATCGGCAATTGACGATCGTGAGATTACGGCCTTCATGTCGTATTCCGGCGCCGTTCCTGTCCCAAGATTTCGCCGCGGAGAACGTGATGTTCTCGACGCGAAGATCAACGCCGGCGAGGGGGACGAGAATCCCTTTCTCCGTCACGGCGGCCGAGCGAAAGACGGTCTTGCCGTCAGCTGAGCCTTTCAGCGTGACCGATTTGTAAATCTTCTGATCGGTGAGATCATAATCGCCCGCCGGAATGTCGATGACGGCGCCCGATTTCGCCGAGGCGATAGCCTCGGCGAGCCAGGCGCTGTCGCCGGCGAGAGCGCCCGAGGCGGGGAGCGCCGCGAGGGCGATCGCCAAAATGCAAAGTCTCATTGCGACGCTCCTTCATTGCGGCGGGCGGCTTCTTTCAACGCTGCGATCATCGTCGGCGGCGCCATGCCGCCCGAAAAACCCGTGCGCTCTCCGATGATGAAGGTCGGGACGCCGGAGACGCCCGCGCGGCGGAAGGCTTCGGCTTCCGCGGCGGCGGCGGGGCCGCCGCAAGCCAAGGCGTCGGCGGCGCGCGCCCGGCTCATGCCCGCCCTTTCGCCGATCGCGACAAGCGTTTCATCGTCGCCGATATCTTCCAGCCGGTCCCAGAACGCCTCATATAGCGCCAGCGTCGTGCGCTCTTGCAAGTTCGGTTCCTGCGCGGCGGCGATCAGCTGATGCGCCTTCAGCGTATTCGGCAAATGCGGCGGCGCCGAA
The DNA here is from genome assembly GCA_003506635.1 of Parvularcula sp. Lineage (GTDB taxonomy): Bacteria > Pseudomonadota > Alphaproteobacteria > Caulobacterales > Parvularculaceae > Amphiplicatus. The sequence goes on along the minus strand of DNZB01000338.1, from coordinate 10,884 downwards.
GGGTCGAAATCAAAGCCGCTTGCGCGCGCATTGGCGCGGATCGCTTCGCGCGCGCTGGCGAGTCGCTCTTTGTCAGGAAATTTGCGCGCGTAATAAGCATTGCGGTCGACGCCGGCGGCGGGCGTTTCCGGATTGAGCTGATAGGGCCGGTAACGGACCGTGACGGCGAATTCATCTTCAAGCGCGCCGCGCGCGACGAGAAACGACTTAACGCCGACATAACACCACGGGCAAACGATATCGGCGACCACGTCGACAAGCAGCGGCTTCATCGGCCGAATCCCTCTAGGCGCTCTCTGGTGTCGTCGATCTCCGGGAAGTCGAGTTCGACTTCCGTCGCCAGCGCCTCCTCAAGCGGGCGGTTTTCTTCGTGCAGCATGTATAGCTTCTTGTAGGCGCTGATCGCGCCGCGGCTTCCGGCGGCGATTTCGCCCGCGCGCGCCGCGACATGCGCATCGAGCGCCGGCTTGTCGGCGAGCGCTTCGTTAGCAAGGCCCCAGCGCGCCGCATCGGCGCCCGAAAAACTTCGCGCGGTGAAAGACAACTCGCGCGCGCGCCGGACGCCGATCGCGCGGGCGAGGTTCTGGCTCATGCCCCAGGTGGGGCGCAGGCCCCATTTCGCGTGGGTATCGCCGAATTTCGCATCCGCGGTCGTGAAGATGAAATCGCAATGGAGCGTCAACTCCAGCGCGCCGGTGAAACACGCGCCGTGCACCTTGGCGATCACCGGCTTGGCGCAGCGGCGAATAGCGCGCGCGGCTTCCGCCGCCTCGCCGTCGAAGGCGCCGCCGAGGCGGCCCGCCTCAAACGTCATTGACTTCAAGAGCTTCAGATCGACGCCTGCCGAGAAAGCGCGCCCGGCGCCCGACAGTACGATGACGCCGACGCCGCGGTCGTCAGACGCCTTTCGAATCGCGGCGGTCAGTTTCGTCAACAGCGGCGGATTGAGCGCATTGAGCGCCTCCGGCCGGTTCAAGATGAGACGGAGCACCCCGTCGGATTGCTCAACCAGAACTTCATCCATGCCGATGCCTGTCCGCGCCTTCGCGTACCTCACTCAATCGCATGATTGGCCCGATCGGCAAGCCTGCGGCGGCGCGCGCCGGGGGAATCATGTCGCCGGCTGGCCGCCTGCCGCGCCAAGCGCTTTGACGCAGTGCGGAAAATTAAGCTTCACCTTCAGGGCTCGGCGCCCTAATCGGATCGCGCTGGACCTTGGCGCGGGTCGGACAAGGCACGGCTATTGCACGGGTAACCATAGACGGGCCGGATCGCCCGCCGCCGGGGAGAGCGCGCGACAAAGGTCATGACAAAGCTTGTTTACGCGTTCGGCGCCGGCGCTGCGGACGGCGACACCTCGATGCGCAATCTTTTGGGCGGCAAAGGTGCGAACCTCGCTGAGATGTCCAATCTCGGTCTGCCGGTCCCGCCGGGCTTCACCATTACGACCGAGGTCTGCACCGCCTATTACGCCAATGGACGGAAATATCCCGAGGCGCTCTCCGGAGAAGTCGAAAGGGCGCTTGCCGCTGTCGGCAAGCTCGTCGGCAAGACCTTCGGCGACCCGGCGAATCCGCTACTTGTGTCGGTCCGCTCTGGAGCGCGCGCCTCGATGCCGGGAATGATGGATACGGTCCTCAATCTCGGACTCAACGACGCGACCGTCGAAGGTCTCGCCCGGCTCGCCGGCGATGCGCGCTTTGCCTATGACAGCTATCGCCGCTTCATCCAGATGTATTCGAACGTCGTCCTTGAGGTCGATCACCACGTCTTCGAGGAGATCCTTGAGACCTACAAGGAAGAGCGCGACTTCTTCCTCGACACGGACCTTAAGGCCGACGACTGGAAAGCTGTGATCGCGGAGTACAAGGGCGCGGTGAAATCAAGGCTCCGCCGCGACTTCCCGCAAGATCCTAAGGAGCAGCTCTGGGG
>DNZB01000338.1:0-8584 GCA_003506635.1 Parvularcula sp. | reverse complement strand
GTCAACGTGCAGGCGATGGTCTTCGGCAATATGGGCGAAACGTCCGCGACCGGCGTCGCCTTCACCCGCGATCCCTCGACCGGCGAGAATTATCGCTACGGTGAATTCCTCATCAACGCGCAGGGCGAGGACGTCGTCGCCGGCATCAGGACGCCGCAGACGCTGACGAAGCGTGCGCGCGAAAAGATGGGCGAGGCCGCGCCGTCGATGGAAGAGGCGATGCCTGAGGCCTTCGCCGAGCTTAACGCGGTCTTCGAAAGGCTTGAAAAGCACTACCGCGACATGCAGGACATCGAGTTCACCGTCGAGCGCGGAAAGCTCTGGATGCTGCAGACCCGCAACGGCAAGCGCACCGCGAAGGCGGCGCTGAAGATCGCGGTCGATCTCTGCCTCGAGGGCCTCGTCAGCGAAAGCGAGGCGGTCGGCCGGGTCGATCCGCACTCGCTCGACCAGCTCCTTCACCCGACGCTTGATCCCAAGGCGCCGCGCGATCTCGTGTTGTCGGGGCTGCCAGCTTCGCCGGGCGCGGCCTCGGGCGAGGTCGTCTTTTCCGCCGACGAAGCCGAGCGCCTTGCGCAGGAGGGGCGCAAAGTCGTACTTGTGCGCGTCGAGACAAGTCCTGAAGACATTCACGGCATGCATGCGGCGGTCGCGATTGTCACCGCGCGGGGCGGCATGACAAGCCACGCCGCCGTCGTTGCGCGCGGCATGGGCCGGCCTTGCGTCTGCGGCGCGGGCGACCTACGCATCGACGCAAGGGGTCAAGCCTTCAAGGCGGCCGGACGCGTCGTCAACAAGGGCGATGTCATCACGGTCGACGGCGCGGCGGGTAAGGTGTTTTTCGGGCGCGTCGCGACAATCGAGCCGGAACTGACCGGCGATTTCGCGACGCTGATGGGCTGGGCCGACAAATCGCGCCGCATGAAAGTGCGCGCCAACGCCGACACGCCCCATGACGCGCAAGTGGCGCGCAATTTCGGCGCGGAAGGCATCGGCCTTTGCCGCACCGAGCACATGTTCTTCGACGAAGGGCGGATCATCGCCGTGCGCGAAATGATCCTTGCTGAAGACCGGCGCGGCCGTGAAGCCGCGCTCGCCAAATTGCTGCCGATGCAGCGCTCGGATTTCGAGGGCATTTTTCGCGTGATGCGCGGGCTCCCGGTGACGATCCGCTTGCTCGATCCGCCGCTTCATGAATTTCTGCCGCATTCGGACGCCGAGATCGACGAGGTCGCCAAGGCCTCCGGCATGAACGCCGGGAAGCTGAAAGACCGCGCGCACAAGCTGTCGGAATTCAACCCGATGCTCGGCCATCGCGGTTGCCGCCTTGGCGTCTCCTATCCTGAAATTTACGAGATGCAGACACGCGCGATCATCGAGGCGGCGGTCAATGTGAACGAGGCGACCGGCGACACGATCGCGCCGGAGATCATGATCCCGCTCGTCGCTGACCAGAAAGAACTGGCGCTCATCAAGGAGCGCGTCGATGCGGTCGCCGCCGCCGTGCTCGATGAGCGCAAGGCGAGGCTCGACTATCTCGTCGGCACGATGATCGAGTTGCCGCGCGCCGCGCTCACGGCCGACGCTATCGCCGCCCATGCGCATTTTTTCTCGTTCGGCACAAACGACCTGACGCAGACGACCTACGGCCTTTCCCGCGACGACAGCGCCGCGTTCCTGCCCGACTACCTCCGGACCGGCATTTTCGAAAAAGACCCTTTCGTCACCCTCGATCCGGCAGGGGTCGGCGCGCTGGTCAAGATCGCCGCCGAAAAGGGACGCGCCGCCCGTCCCGGCCTGAAACTCGGCATCTGCGGCGAGCATGGCGGGGACCCGGACTCGATCGCTTTCGTTGAAGGCTGCGGTCTCGATTATGTGAGCTGCTCGCCCTACCGGACGCCGATCGCGCGCCTCGCCGCCGCCCAGGCGCGGCTTGCTGCAACGCACAAGAAATCGAGCCTCGCCTGAGCAGAATCAAACGGATAGATCGTTAACGAGCGCGGCGCTTTTCAAAATTCTATTGGTAAAACAACCAGTTGGCGAGGTTCCGCAATTGGTTAATGATCCGTTAACGGCGGCATTTTTAATTTGCGGCCCCGCCAGCCGGGCGCCATATTGGGGGTGAACGAGGCGCGCTTGAGGCGCGTCTTTTGCTACGGGGATTTGCGGGACGCGCAGGGCGCGGACCAGGGATTGGTAAGGCCGGTCGCGAGGTCGCGTCGGTTACGAGAGCGTGGAGAAGACTGGCCGGGTTGGCGAGAGAGCCGCGTAAAGCGGACGGCGGCTGAACCGGAACTGGATTTGAACGGGCCTGTTCAAGGGGCAGGCGTAACAGGGACGACATCTTGGACCGGAAAAGCCATGGGACCCGGCGCACGGATCGCGCCTTCCTCCCCGACCTTCATTGGCAGGACGTCAATTGGACTGCGCGGAGCCTTTTGGCGGTCGCGGGCGTCGCCGTCTGCATCATGATGACGGCGATGAGCGCGACGGCCTCGGTCAAGCGGGGCAAGGTCGAACGCGCCGCCGCCATGGAAGTCGCCGACGAGGCGTTGCTGGTCGCCGACTACGCTGAATTCCTCGCCGAAGCGACGGCGCAGGCCCGGGCTGAATTGATCAGCCCGCGGGTCAAGCCGGCCCCGTCGCCCGGCAGCGTGATTGCCGGGGGCGCGCCGATCGCCGATCTCGTCGCCTTTGATTTTTCGCAAGTCGACGTCGCCCGCCTCGACGCTGAGGAGCGCAACTGCCTCGCCGAAGCGATCTATTACGAAGCGCGCAGCGAAAGCCGCGTCGGTCGCATGGCGGTCGCCGACGTCATCCTCAACCGCGTCGCCAGCCCCATTTACCCCGACTCGATCTGCGAAGTCGTTTATCAGGGAGCGGAGCGGCGGAAGGGGTGTCAGTTCTCCTTCACTTGCGACGGCTCGATGAATGCGCGCCGCAACCAGCGCCAGTGGCGCGAGGCCGAGCTCCTCGCCGGCGCCGTGATGGCGGGCGTAAGGCGGCCGGTGACGCGCAACGCGACGCACTATCACGCCGATTACGTGTCCCCGCCTTGGGCGGAAACGCTTTCGCCGACCGCGACGATCGGCGCGCACAAGTTCTACCGCTTCCAGTCGAAGTCGATCGTCGCCGCAGCGCCGGCCGCGATGTGACGATCCTGGCCATCCCTCTTCAGAGGAGGGGGACTCCGACCACGCGCGTCAGATCAACGATCAGCGCCGCCGCCCGTTCAATCTCGTCCGAGTCAAGACGATCGATTTTCACCGTCGCGACCGGCGCCGGTCCGCGCCTTCGCGCGCGCGCGTAAAGCGGATCGTAGTGAAGCGCCATGAGCGCGGCCGCGAGCGCCCGCCAGTCTTCAGCGGCGGCGAGCGCCTGCCATTCCGCGATGCGTTCCTTCGGATGAAACGGCCGCAGCCGGTCGATCGCCGTCGCCACCGCGCCGGGCGCGGCGATGAAATCCCGATACGCGTGGACGATTTGATCGGCGCGCGCGGCCTGCGGCGCGGCGAGTACGACGCATGGGCTCGCCGCCATTGCTTTCCAGACGCGCCGCGGCAGGGTGATGCGGCCGATATGGGCGGATTCCGCTTCGACAAGGATCGGACGCGCGCCGTCCATGTGGCGCAGGGCATTGAAGAGCCGGGACTCAAAGAGCTTTTGCGGCGGCTGCGCGCTTCCGGGCGCGGCGCCGAAGACCGAGCCCTTGTGATGGGCGAGCGCCTCAAGATCAATCGCCTGAGCGCCCGCCCGCATAGCGGCCCGCAAGACTGCGGTTTTCCCGGACCCTGTCGCACCGTCGAGGCGCAGGAACGAGATCGCATCAACGCTTGTGAAGAGCGCGTCGACCACCATCCGCCGCCAGCTTTTGTACCCGCCCTCGACGACGCCCGTGCGCCAGCCGATCGCGGACAGGATCGTCGCCATAGCGTGCGAGCGCATGCCGCCGCGCCAGCAATAAAGGAGCGGGCGGAACTTCGCAGGCTTCTCGGAAAGCGCGTTCTCAAGATGGCGCGCGACGTTGCGCGCGATCAGCGCAGCACCCAGGCGCCGCGCGCGAAAGCGCGAATCCCGCACATAAATCGTTCCAACCTCGGCGCGTTCCTCATTACTGAGGACCGGCATGTTGATCGCGTCCGGCAAATGGTCTTCGGCGAATTCGGCGGGCGAGCGCACGTCGATAACGCAATCGTAACGCGAGAGGGTTTCGGGCGAAAGGTCGGCGACGGGTTCGATCATGCGCCAGGGATAAAGCGCCCGCTTGCCGCGCAAAAGGGCTTGCCCCATATCCCGCGTCATGACCGGGATGATCGGAGAACCGCGCCTCACCTCGCTTGCCCATGGCGGCGGCTGCGGGTGCAAGCTTGCTCCAAACGTGCTGTCGGAATTGCTGGCGGGGCTCTCCTCGCCGGCGCCGAAGGACCTCATCGTCGATGCTGCGACCTCCGACGACGCCGCCGTCTGGCGCGTCAATGACGAGACGGCGATCGTCGCGACCACCGACTTCTTCATGCCGGTCGTCGACGATCCTTACGAGTTCGGGCGCATCGCGGCGACCAACGCGCTCTCCGACATTTATGCGATGGGCGCCGCGCCGATCTTTTCCCTGGCTATCGCCGCCATGCCGGTCGGGAAGCTCTGCACCGAGACGATCCGCCGGATCCTCGACGGCGGACGGCGCGTCGCGGAGGAGGCGGGGGCGCCCGTCGCCGGCGGCCATTCGATCGATTCCGTCGAGCCGATTTACGGCCTCGTCGCGCTGGGGGTCGTTCACCCCGACCGCATCAAGCGCAATTCAACGGCGAAGCCGGGTGACGTCCTCATCCTCGGCAAGCCGCTCGGCGTCGGGATTTTCAGCGCCGCGCTGAAAAAGGGACTCCTCTCCGAAGCAGACTACGGGGCGATGATCGCCTCGACGACGCGGCTTAATCGTCCGGGCACGGAGCTTGCGCGCCTTGACGGCGTTCACGCGATGACGGACGTGACGGGGTTCGGCCTTCTCGGCCACCTCGCCGAGATGTGCCGCGGCGCGGGGGTCGGCGCGCGGCTTGATCGCGCTGGCGTTCCGGTGTTCGACGGCGCCGGCCGCCTCGCCGCGATGGGCGTAAGGACCGGCGCATCAGGGCGCAATTGGGCGAGCGTTTCGCCGATGGTTGACGCCTCGCTCGACGAAACTGAACGCGACATCTTCTGCGACCCGCAGACGAGCGGCGGGCTTCTTGTCGCCTGCTCGCCGGGGGCGGCGGCGGATGCGCTGGAGATTTTCCGCCGTCATGGGCACGAACCCGCGGTCATCGGCGAAATGACCGGCGGCCCGGCGCGCATCCGGTTCTGAGGCCATGGTGGAAGGCGTTCTCACGACGCGCGCCGTCCTCTCGCTCAAGGGCGAGGACGCGGCGGCGTTCCTTCAGGGACTGGTGACGCAGGACGTGACCCGCGCCCAGCCGGTTTTCGCCGCGCTGCTCACGCCGCAAGGCAAGATCCTTTTCGACTTCTTTCTCGTTCCCGCCGACGGCGGCCATCTGATCGATTGCGAGGCGAATGCAGCACCCGCGCTTCTCAAACGCCTCGTCATGTACAAGCTGCGCGCAAAGGTCGCGATCACGGCGGAGGCGGGGCTCGCCGTTCACCTCGGGCCGCGCGCCGGCGTCAGCTTCGCCGATCCGCGCCTTGCATCGCTGCCGGTCAGAACGATTGCACCGGCGACGAGCGCGGCGCCGGTGGACGGCGCCTACGATGCGCTGCGCCTGTCGCTCGGCGTTCCTGAATTCGGCCATGACTTCAAGGGCGAGGAGGTCTTCCTTCTCGACGTCAATTACGACGCGCTGAACGCGGTCAGTTACAAGAAGGGGTGCTTCGTCGGCCAGGAAGTGACGAGCCGGATGAAGCGCAAAGGCGAAATCAGGAAGCGCACGCTCATGGCGCAAGGGGCCGGCCTTGCGCCGGCTGCGCCGGTTCTGGCAGGCGGCGACCCGATCGGCGAGGTGCTCTCCGTACGGGGCGATCATGGCCTTGCGCTCATTCGCATTGACCGCCTCGCCGGGGCGCGCTCCGCGGGCGCGGCGTTGACCTCCGGCGGCCTCCCCGTGGAAATCGATATTCCCGCCTATCTCGAACCATCGTAAGAAGCGCGCCGGGATATTCCGGAGGAATTGTGATGACGCCGACCGCTGTCGCGCTGCTGGGTTTTACCGCGTGGACCGTATTGATGGTCATGCTGCTCGGCTTCACCCGCACGGGGCTTGTCTTCGCAGGCAAGAAGAAATCGAACGAGTTCAAGGCGACGGGCGAGGATCTCGGCTCCTTCGGCTATCGCGCGACGCGGGTTCACGCGAACTGCTATGAAAATCTCCCCGCTGCCGCCGCGATCCTGCTCTACGCGATCGCGACGGATCAGACGGCGATCACCGACCCCTTCGCCGTCGTCTTCATCGGCCTTCGCGTCGCGCAGTCCTGCGTGCACCTTTTGTCTACCTCGCGGCCGATGGTGCTCATCCGCTTCACGCTCTACATCGCGCAAAATGCGATCCTCCTTTACTGGATCCTTTCGCTCGCTCATCTGCTCTGATGCACGGGCCCCATCCTTGCGCCTGGGCGCCGCTGAACGACGCGCTTTATCGTCAGTACCATGACGAGGAGTGGGGCGTACCGGAACGGGATGACCGCGCGCTCTTTGAAAAGCTGGTGCTCGACGGTTTTCAGGCGGGGCTTTCCTGGCGGACGATCCTTTACAAACGCGACAATTTCCGTCGGGCCTTCGATGGATTCAGCCCGGAAAAGCTCGCGCGCTACACGCCGAAGAAGATTGAAAAGCTGCTCGCTGATGACGGCATTATTCGTTCGCGCCTCAAGATTGAGGGCGCGGTGTCGAACGCCCGCGCGTTCCTCAGCGTCATGGAGGCGCGGAGCGACGGATTTTCGGGGCTTTTGTGGGGCTTCGTGGGCGGCAAACCGATCGTCAACCGCGTTGAAAACTACAAGAAGGTCGCGCCGAAGACCAAGGAGTCCGAGGCGATGGCCAGGGAGCTGAAGCGCCTCGGCTTCAAGTTCTGCGGACCTGTCATCATCTACGCCTTCATGCAGGCGACCGGCATGGTCAACGATCACGAAATCGCGTGTGCCCGGTGGAAAGCCGTGCAGAAAAAGGGATTAGAGACTAGGGATTAGGGACCGGGGTGTCACCAAATCCCCGGCCCCTGGATCTTGACCGGATTGCCGCCGCAGAACGGGCGCCCCAAAATACTCCTTGTGAAACGAGACCCCTCATGCCCGCCCCTGACGTCCGCATCATCGCCACCGGCCTTCATACGCCGCCCGAGCGCATCACCAACGCCGAGCTCGTCAGCGCCTTCAACGCCTTCGTCGAGCGCTTCAATAAGGAGAACGCGGCGAAGATCGCGGCGGGCGCGATCGAGCCCTTGCAGCCGTCTTCGCCGGAATTCATCGAAAAGGCTTCGGGCATCAAGGCGCGCCATGTCGTCGACAAGGCGGGCATCCTTGATCCCGCGCGTATGGCGCCGCGCATCGCCGCGCGCCCGAACGAGGAAATCTCCGTGCTCGCCGAAATGGCGGTCAAAGCGGCTGAGAGCGCGCTGAAGTCAGCAGACCTTGGTCCAGCGGATATCGACGGCGTACTCTGCGCCGCCTCGAACATGCAGCGCGCCTATCCGGCGATGGCGGTCGAGGTGCAAGCCGCGCTCGGCGTCGACGGCTTTGCTTTCGACATGAACGTCGCTTGCGCGTCTGCCGCGTTCGGCATCGAGACGGGATTGGGCCTCATCCGCGCGGGCGCGCGCCGCATCCTGATGGTCAATCCGGAAATTTGCAGCGCGCATTTGAATTTCAGGAATCGCGACAGCCATTTCATCTTTGGCGATGTCGCGACGGCGGTCATCCTTGAACGGATAGACGGCCCGCCGCGAGGCGAGTCGTGGGACATCGTCTCGACTCGGCTGAAGACGGTTTACTCGAACAACATTCGCAACAATTTCGGCTTTTTGAATCACGCGGAGCGCGCCGACGGCGAGTCCGCCGATCCGCAGCGGACGTGGGACACCGACAAGCTATTCATCCAGCAGGGCCGCAAGGTCTTCAAGGACGTGGTGCCGATGGTCGGCGAAATGATCGCCGGTCACCTTGCCGACAATAATGTCGCGATCGCCGACGTGAAGCGCCTGTGGCTCCATCAGGCGAACCTCTCCATGAACGAGCTGATCGCCAGGCGCGTCCTCGGGCGCGAGGCCTCGCGCGCCGACGCGCCGATCATTCTCGATGAATACGCGAATACCTCGTCCGCCGGCTCGATCATCGCCTTCCACAAGCACCGCGCCGATCTGAAGCCCGGCGACATCGGCGTCATTTCAGGCTTCGGCGCCGGCTATTCCGCGGGCTCCGTCATCGTGCGGCGCGCCGCATAGAGCGCCGGGCGTGATTTGGGAATCGCGCCCGCTGCTCTGATCCGTTCATTTTCGCGCCGTTTTGGCGAAAAGCCCGTTTCCGCTTTTTCGGCCCGGCGCGCCAGGCGCGAGGCGAGGGGGGCGCTACTTTTTCAGCGACATGTACGCGGTGCGCGTCAGCGCTT
>DNZB01000299.1:4696-6050 GCA_003506635.1 Parvularcula sp. | reverse complement strand
GTCGACAAGGGCGAACCCGTCGCCGTCAAGGAGACGCGGCCCTATGGCTGCGCGGTCAAATACAAATCGTAAGGATCAGCGCGACGCGATCTCGATCGGCGCGTCGCCCGCGCCGGCGCTGCGCTCGGCGGCTTTGAAGCCGAAGATGGCGGTCACGGCGACGACCGCCATGGCGTTGCAGACGAGACGGCGAACCAGCACAGCGCGATTTCCATGAGACATGTCGGCTCTTTACTCCGGGCGCTCTTAAGATCGATTGAGACGGGTCGCTAAAATCATTATCAACGCGGCGAAGCCCCTGATGGTTAATCGCCGCGATGAGCCCTTCAAAAGCCGCATGTTGGACAGCGCTCGAACGGCTCGGGGCTGAGGCGAGCAAGACGCGCGCCATTGCGCTCTTTGATGATGACCCCAAGCGCGCCGCCGATTTTTCCATCGAAGCCGCCGGGCTCTTTCTCGATTATTCGAAGAACAAGATCTCCCGCGCCGCCCGCGCCGCGCTCCTTGATCTCGCCCGGGCGAGCGGCCTTGACGCCGCGATCGGCGCCATGGCCGCCGGCGAAAGGATCAACACGACGGAAAAGCGCGCGGTCCTTCATATCGCGCTGCGCGACTTCTCGGGGCGGCCTTATCTGGTCGACGGCGAGGATGTCGCCCCCCTGATCGCCGCCGAGCGCGGAAAGATGAAAGCCTTCGCGGTCCGCATGGAACAGGGGGCGCTGAAGGGCTATTCCGGCCGCCCGATCGATACGATCGTCAATATCGGCATCGGCGGGTCGGACCTTGGCCCCCTGATGGCGGTCGAGGCGCTGCGCCCTTGCTGGCGGAAGGGCCGGCGCGCCTTTTTCGTCTCGAACGTGGACGGCCAGCACCTCGCCGACACGCTGATCCAGTGCGACCCGGAAACGACGCTGTTCATCGTCGCGTCAAAGACCTTCACGACGCAAGAGACGATGACCAACGCCGAAAGCGCGCGCCGCTGGTTCCTGTCGAAGGGCGGGACCGAAGCGGCGATCGCCAGCCACTTCATTGCGCTCTCAACCAATGTGAAGGCGGTGACGGCCTTCGGGATCGCGCCTGAAAACATGTTCGTCTTCTGGGACTGGGTCGGCGGGCGCTATTCGATGTGGTCGGCGATCGGCCTCTCCGTCGCGCTGCAATGCGGATGGACGGCGTTCGAGGCGATGCTGAACGGCGCGCATGCGATGGACGCGCATTTCCGCGACGCGCCGCTTGCGGCGAACATGCCGGTGATGCTGGCGCTCGCCGGCGTCTGGAACCGGAACATCATCGGCGCGGCCTCGCTCGCGGTTCTCCCTTACGACCAGCGCCTTCACCGCCTCCCCGCCTATCT
>DNZB01000299.1:3224-4341 GCA_003506635.1 Parvularcula sp. | reverse complement strand
AACGGCCAGCACGCCTTCTACCAGCTCATTCATCAGGGCACGGATATCATCGCCTGCGACTTCATCGCCGCGGCGCTGTCGGCCTCGCCCCTCGGCGATCATCATGAAAAGCTCTTGGCGAATTTCCTCGCCCAGCCCGAAGCCTTGATGCTCGGCAAGGACGAGGCGACGGTGCGCGCCGAACTGGCGGGCGAAGGGCTTTCGGCGGCGGCGGCCGAAGCGCTTCTTCCGCACAAGGTCTTCAAGGGCGACCGGCCGTCGAACGCGATCTTGATGGAGCGCCTTACTCCCGAAACGCTCGGCGCGCTCGTCGCGCTTTATGAGCACAAGGTGTTCTGCCAGGGCGTCGTCTGGGGCGTCAATTCCTTCGACCAGTGGGGCGTCGAGCTTGGCAAGGCGCTGGCGAAGGGCGTTCTGCCGAAGATCGCGAAGGCGGGCGAAGCAAAGCCGCCCGCGACGGGCCACGACGCCTCGACGCGCGCGCTCATCGACCGGATCAACGCCGTACGGGCGAAAGCCTGACGGAAAAGGAGGGGATGTTCCTTATGCGGAAGACTGTGACGGCGGCGCTCGCCGCGCTGACGCTGGCGGCCTGCGGCGGGAAGCCGCAAGCGCCGGACGAGGGGGCGCCGGCGGTCGAGCCGGCGGCCGCGGAAAAGCCCGCCGCGGCGACGCCCGAACCCGCGCCCGAGCCCTTGCCGCCGCCGCCGACGCGCGCGGACGAATTTGACTGGCCCCAGCCCACCGACGCCGTGCGCATCGCGACGTCGAAAGGGGAGATGATCGTCGAACTTTACGGGTCGAAGGCGCCGAAATCCGTCGCCAACTTCCTTCAATATGCGGCGGACGGCCATTACGACCGCACGATCTTCCACCGCGTCGTCGACGGCTTCGTCATTCAGGGCGGCGGCTACGGCGTCGCGTTCAACGAGCGCCCGACGCGCCCGCCCGTCGCTTACGAAGGCGACAACGGTCTTCCGAATTACCGCACGACGCTCGCCATGGCGCGGATGCGCGATCCGAACAGCGCGGCGGCGCAGTGGTATGTGAACCTGCGCGACAATGACGAAAGCCTCGACCATTACGAGAATGATCTCGGCCCCCGCTACGGCTACAC
>DNZB01000299.1:683-2970 GCA_003506635.1 Parvularcula sp. | reverse complement strand
GTGTTCGGCCGCGTCATCGGGGGGATGGAGGTCGCCGACGCGATCGGCGCCCTGCCGACCGGCCCCGGCGGCCCGTTTGAGGAGGAAGTTCCGCAGGAAACGGTCGTCGTGACGAGCGTCGTGCGGGTGGAGGCCGGGGCGCGGTGAAGCGCCCTCGCGTTGCGGCCCATCGCGGCGTCGGCTATCCCCGCCCGCATGGCTGACAAGCAAAAACCGGCGCGCCCGAAAGCGCGCATCCCGCGCGGCTTTCGCGACCGCTTCGGCGCGGAGATCGCGCGCGAGCGCGACATGCTGGCGCGGATCACCGCCGTCTATGAATCTTTCGGCTTCGATCCGCTCGAAACGCCGGCGTTTGAATACACCGACGCGCTCGGAAAATTCCTGCCCGACGTCGACCGGCCGAACCAGGGCGTCTTCTCGCTGCAAGATGACGACGAACAGTGGATGAGCCTGCGCTACGACCTGACGGCGCCGCTCGCGCGGCATGTCGCGGAAAATTACGACGCGCTGCCGAAGCCTTTTCGCCGCTACGCGGTGGGGCCGGTCTGGCGCAATGAAAAGCCGGGCCCGGGGCGCTTCCGGCAATTCACGCAATGTGACGCCGACACGGTGGGCGCGCCGGCGCCCCACGCCGACGTCGAATGTGTCGTGATGCTTTCAGAAGCGCTGGAAGCCGCGGGCCTTGCGCGCGGCGCGTTCCAGATCCGCCTCAACGATCGCAATGCGCTAACGGGTCTTCTTGAAACGCTGGGACTCGCTGACGATGTGAACGCGCAAAAGCGCCTCGGCGTGATGCGCGCGATGGACAAGCTCGACCGTCTCGGCGAAGCGGGCGTTGCGGCGCTTCTCGGGCCAGGCCGAAAGGACGAATCCGGGGATTACACCGAAGGCGCAAAGCTCGCCGACGCCGGCATTGCGCGCGTCATGGCGTTCATGAAGGCGACGGCGGCGACAAACGCCGAGACCTGCGCGCGTCTTTCCGATGTCGTCGGCGGGTCGCAAGCGGGCGCCAGGGGCGTTGAAACGCTCGCTGCGATGGCGATGCAATTGAAGGCGTCAGGGCTCGACGAGGCGCGCGCGAAAATCGACCTCTCGGTCATTCGCGGCCTTGAATATTATACGGGGCCGGTTTTCGAGGCGGAGCTTTTAAGCGCCGTCACGGATGAAAAAGGCCGGCCGGTGCGCGTCGGCTCGGTCGCTTCGGGCGGGCGCTATGACGGTCTTGTCGAACGCTTCAAGGGGGTCGAGGTTCCGGCCGTCGGGATTTCTATCGGCGTCTCGCGCCTCCTCGCCGCGCTTGAACTGAAGGGCGAAATTGCGGGCCCGGAAAAGGGCCCCGTCGTCATTCTCGCGCTCGAAAACGATCAGATGGCGGATTATCAGAAGATGGCGGCGGAGCTCAGGGCGGCCGGGCTTCGCGCCGAGGTCTATGTCGGCGCGTCGGGGATGAAGGCGCAGCTCAAATACGCCGACAAGCGGAATGCGCCGGTCGCGGTCATCGTCGGCGGCGATGAACGCGCCAAGGGCGAAGTGACGATCAAGGATCTTGCGCGCGGCGCGGAACTGTCGAAAGACATCAGCGACAACACCGCGTGGCGCGAGGGAAAACCGGCGCAGGCGAGCGTGAATCGCGCGCAGATGGCGGCCGAGGTAAGGAAAATCGTCGGCGCCTGAATGAGAGCGAATTCTTTCCGCCGCATCGCCGCCCCTTCTCCCTCCCTTGAAAAGGGAGGGCTTTCGCGCACGCGTTCGCCTTCGAACGCGGACTTGCGCGAAAGGGAGGCTTCGCGCTCCGCAGCCGGCAGCGCGAACCCTCCCGTTCGCTCAAGGCCAGCGGCAAGAGCCGCTGGGGGCTCACGCCCTCCCTTTTCAAGGGAGGGAAGGCCGCGCCGCCCCGCTTCTTCAAACATTGAAACTGGGACCGCTCATGAGAACTCCATTAGCCGTCGCGCTTACTGTATCCGCCTTCCCCGCGCTCGCCGCGCCGCTTGAGGATTCCGCGCTCGAAGCCAAAGCGCGCGCCATTCATGAGCGCGTGATGACGCTCGACACCCATGTCGACATTCCGCTCGATTATGCGACGGCGAAGGCCGACCCCGGCGGCTTCTCGCAATTGCAGACTGACTTGCCGAAGATGCGGGCCGGCGGGCTCGATGCGGCGTTTTTCATCGTCTACACCCCGCAAGGTCCGCTGACGGAGGAAGGCTACGCCGGGGCGCGCGCCATCGCCGCGACGCGCCTTTCCGCCATTCATCGCCTTGTGAGCGCCTATCCGGCGGAGATCGCG
>DNZB01000299.1:0-269 GCA_003506635.1 Parvularcula sp. | reverse complement strand
GGGGTGCGTTACGCCGGGATCACGCATTTCGGCCACAACCAGTTCGGCGATTCCTCGAACCCCAATACGGAGGCGGGGGAGGTTGAAGCGCCGAACGGCGGTCTCACCGACAAGGGCCGAGCGCTCGTTTCGATGCTGAACCGCAGCGGGATCATGGTCGATGTCAGCCATGCAAGCCGCGACGTGATGATGCAGGCGGCGGCGCTCTCGACGGCGCCGATCATCGCCTCGCATTCGGGCGTAAAGGCGATCGCCGACAGCCCCCGCAA
>DNZB01000142.1:17786-18481 GCA_003506635.1 Parvularcula sp. | reverse complement strand
TCGGTCGCGTCGGCGCGGCGATTGAGGATCACGTCCTCGACCAGATCGCGCAGATGCGCCGGGATCTCGTCATAGATCGCCAGCTGTCCGGCGTTGACGATGCCCATGTCCATGCCGGCCTTGATCGCGTGATACAGGAAGACCGAGTGCATCGCCTCGCGCACCGGATCGTTGCCGCGAAACGAGAATGAGATGTTGGAGACTCCGCCCGAAACACGCGCGCCCGGCAGCGTCGCCTTGATCGCCCGCGTCGCCTCGATGAAATCGAGCGCGTAGTTATTGTGCTCCTCGATTCCCGTCGCCACCGCGAAGATGTTCGGGTCGAAAATGATGTCGTCCGGCGCAAAGCCGAGCCTGTCGACGAGAAGGCGGTAGGAACGCCCGCAAATTTCGATCTTGCGCGCCGCCGTGTCCGCCTGCCCCTTTTCGTCGAACGCCATGACGACGGCGGCCGCGCCGTAGCGCATCACCTTGCGGGCGTGCGCTAAGAACGCCTCTTCTCCCTCTTTCAGCGAGATCGAATTGACGATCGCCTTGCCCTGAACGTTTTTGAGGCCTTCCTCGATCACTTCCCATTTCGAGGAATCGATCATGACGGGCACGCGGCAGATATCTGGCTCCGACGCGATCAGGCGCAGGAAACGCCGCATCGCCGCGACGCCGTCGAGCATCCCTTCGTCCATGTTGACGTCGAT
>DNZB01000142.1:15740-17533 GCA_003506635.1 Parvularcula sp. | reverse complement strand
ATGTTGACGTCGATGATCTGCGCGCCCGCGTCGACCTGCTGGCGCGCAATCGCCAGCGCTTCCTCATAGCGCTCGTCCTGGATGAGCTTCCTGAACTTCGCCGAGCCGGTGACGTTCGTGCGCTCGCCGATATTGACGAAGACCGGCGTCGTCATGCGGCCGCGCCGGCGCTTTGCGCGGGCGCCTTCGCCGCCGGCTTCGGACGCACGCCGAGCATCATGCAGAGCGCGTAAGCAAGATCGTCGCGGTTCAGCGTGTAGAAGTGGAAATGCTTCACCCCCTGCTCCGCGAGCGCAAGGCACTGTTCGGCGGCGACCGTCGCGGCGATCAGAAGGCGCGTTGAGGGATCGTCGTCGAGATTTTGAAAGAGTTTGACGAGCCGTCCGGGAATCGTCGTCCCGCAGGTGTCCGCCATTTTCCGAAGTCCCGCGAAATTCGTGACCGGCATGATGCCGGGCACGATCGGGATCGCGACCCCCGCCGCGCGCACCCGGTCAAGATAGCGAAAATAGGCGTCGTTGTCGTAGAAGAACTGGGTGATGCCGCGCGTCGCCCCGGCGTCGATCTTGCGCTTCAACATGTCGATGTCGGCGGCGTGCGACGGGCTGTCGGGATGTTTTTCGGGATAGCAGCCGACGCTGATTTCGAACGCGCCGACTTTCCGCGCGCCCGACGCCAGCTCCGCCGCGTTCGCATAGCCGCCGGGATGGGGGATATAGCGCTCGCCCGGCCCGCCCGGCGGATCGCCGCGCAGGGCGACGATGTGGCGCACGCCCTGCGCCCAGTATTCGCGCAGCACCGCGTCGACTTCCGCCTTTGTCGCCGCGACGCAAGTGAGATGCGCCGCGACCGGCAGCCCCGCCTCCTTGATGATGCGCGCGACGGTGTCGTGCGTGCGCTCGCGCGTCGAGCCGCCGGCGCCGTATGTCACGGAGACGAAGTCCGGCGCGAGCGGTTTCAGCTTTTCAACCGCCGCCCACAGTTTTCCCTGCATCGCCTCCGTCTTCGGCGGAAAAAATTCGAACGAGACATGAAGGTCTGTCACTTCGTTTCCCTCAAGCGACGCGCTTTTTTAGGCTGCGCACATGTTCGCGCGCCTCGGCCAGCCAGATTTTCACGGTGAGCGCCGGCGCGCCCGCGCGCCCGGGCGCGAGCGTTTCCGTCTTTACAAGGTCAAGGCCCGCCGCAGCGCACCATTGCGCGACTTCTTCATCCGGAAAGCCGAGACGGCGATGGGCGTGATCCTCGCGCAGGAACTCAAGATCATGCGGCGCGAAGTCGGATAAAAGCAGCCTGCCGCCCGGCTTCAACAGACGCGCCGCTTCGGCGACCGCCGCGGCGGGATCGGCGAGATAGTGCAAGACCTGATGGATGCACACGAGATCGGCGGCGGCGCTTTCGAGCGGCAGCGCGAAAAGGTCGCCGTGGCGCACCTGCGCATGAGCGACGCCCGCGCGATCGAGATTGGCGCGCGCGACCGCCAGCATCTCGCGCGAGAGGTCGAAGCCGATCCCCTTTTCATAGGCGTCGGCGAAGATCGTCAGCATACGCCCCGATCCGGCGCCGAGATCGACGAAAAGGCCGACCCGGCCGGGGATCAGCGCGCGCATCCGCGCCTCGACCGCCGCTTCCTCGATCTGCAGGCCGCGCAGGCGATCCCATTCGGCGGCGTTGCTCTCGAAATAGGCGCTCGCAAGGTCGGCGCGCGCCTGCCGGCTCTGCGCGAAGCGCTCCGCGTCTCGGGCGATGACGCGGTCGCTCGATCTGTTGAGCGCCCGCACCGCGCCGATCAC
>DNZB01000142.1:0-15383 GCA_003506635.1 Parvularcula sp. | reverse complement strand
CGGCTGACGCGCGGCTGGCTCTGCCCGAGGATTTGGGTGATTTCGGTGACGGTGAGTTCGCCGCGCAGGAGAAGCGCCATAATCCTGAGACGCGTTTCCTCGCCGATGGCGCGAAAGACGTGAAGCTGGCGGTCGAGGGTCATGGCGGCCATGGGTTCCCCAAGACATAAACATATCTTTATATGAAACTCAAGTCCGATCCGGCGCGCTGATCCGCGAGAATTGATTACGGCGCGCAATAGACAGCCCGGCGCAATCCCGCCAAGGTTTGCCGCGAGGGTCCCGGGGTCTGGTTGAGAGGTTGACGATGGCGGGAAAAATTTCGCCGTTATTTCTGGCGCTGGCGGCGGCGATGGCCGCGGGGTCGGCGGGCGCGCAAGAGCCTGCCGCCGAGCCGCCCTCTGACGCCGCAGCTGCGCCGGCGTCAAACGACCCCTGGGAAGGCTTCAACCGCAAGATTTTCGGCTTCAACGACGCGGTCGATGGCGCGGTCTTCGTTCCCGCCGCCAAAGCCTATCGCGCGACGACGCCAAAGGCGGGACGGCGCGGCATCCGGCGCTTCCTCGCCAATCTTGGCTCGCCCAGCACCTTCGTGAACGACCTCCTGCAGGGCGAGTTCGGCCGCGCCGGCAAAACGCTGTCGCGCTTTGCGATCAATTCAACGATCGGCGCCGGCGGTTTCGCCGATCCCGCGGGCAAGATGGGCATCGAGGGGCATTCAGAGGATTTCGGCCAGACGCTCGCCGTCTGGGGCGTCGATTCCGGTCCCTATCTCGTGCTGCCCTTGCTGGGGCCGTCATCCCCGCGCGACGCCTTCGGCGCCGTCGCCGAACTCGGCCTCCAGCCGCTCACCTATGTGCGCACGCGGCCGGCGACTTATGCGCGCTTGTCGCTCGCCGCGACCAATCTCGTCTCGGCGCGCGAAAACGTGCTTGATCCGCTGGCTGAAATCGAAGCGAACTCGCTCGATTATTATTCCTCGCTCCGCAGCTTCGCGACGCAGGCCCGCGCCCGGGAAATCAGAAACGGCGAGGCCGATTACGACGCGCTGCCGTCCTTCGACGACTTTGACGACATCGAGACTGAAGAGGAGCCGACCGAATGAAAACCTTGTTGCGCGCCGCCCTCGTCAGCGCCAGCGCCGCCGCGATCATCGCCCCGGCCCGCGCTGATCAAGCGGCGGAAGCGTTCGTCACCGGCGTCCTGACCGAGGCGAACGCGATCTTCGAAAATTCGGACGCGGCGAGCCGCGACGCCTCCGTCGAAACGCTGGTCGACAAATATGTCGACATGGAGCGCGTCGCGAGATTCGCGCTCGGCCAGTACGCGCGGCAGGCGACCCCGGAGCAGATGGCGGTCTATACGCCGCTCTTTCGCAGATATGCGACAAGCGTCTACCAGTCGACGCTTGAAAACTATTCCGGCCAGAAGCTTCAGGTGACGGATTCGATCGACCGCACCGAGCGCGACTTCATCGTCAATTCAAAAGTCGTCGGCGCAAAGCCCGGCGACCAGTACGCTGATCTCGTCGTCAGCTGGCGCGTTTACAGAAAACCCGACGGCGCGCAGGCGATCGTCGACGCCGGCGCCGAAGGCGTCTGGCTCGCGATCGAGCAGCAAAGCCAGTTCAAATCGGTCATCGCCAACAACGGCGGCGGCGCAAAGGGGATAGACGCGCTGATCGCGGACCTGAAAACAAAGGTCGGCGGCTGACCTTTCCCAGCGCCGGCGGGCCGTCGGCGGCGAGGTTAAAACAAAAAAGCCGCCCGGACCGGGCGGCTTTTCCTTTTCCCGGACGGCCAGACTACGACGAATAGAATTCGACGACGAGGTTCGGTTCCATTTTCGCGGCGTAGGGAACCTCGGCAAGGCTCGGAACGCGAAGATAGGTCGCGGTCATCTTTTTCGGATCGACATCGACATAGTCGGGGATGTCGCGTTCGGCCGATTGCAGCGCCTCAAGGACGAGGGCCATGTTTTTCGCCTTGTCCTGGATCTCGATCACGTCGCCCGCCTTGCAGCGATAGGACGGGATGTTCGTCCGGCGGCCGTTGACCTTGACATGGCCGTGATTGACGAACTGGCGCGCGGCGAAGACCGTCGGCACGAACTTCGCGCGGTAGACGACCGCGTCAAGGCGGCTTTCAAGAAGGCCGATGAGGTTTTCAGCCGAGTTGCCCCGAAGGCGGATCGCCTCATCATAGAGGCGCTCGAAATGCTTTTCGGAGATGCTGCCGTAATAGCCCTTGAGCTTTTGTTTGGCCTTGAGCTGGAGCCCGTAGTCGGAGGTTTTCTGCTTGCGCGCACCGCCATGCATGCCGGGGCCGGTTTCGCGCTTGTTGACCGGCGATTTCGGCCGGCCCCAGATATTTTCGCCCATGCGGCGATCGAGCTTGTACTTCGAACTCAGGCGTTTGGTCACGGAAACCCTCTATCCGGCGCGCTCCGGCGGGGGATGGATTTCCCGTCGCGATTTCAACGGCGGCCGCGCGCCACCCGTCATGAAGGCGGCGTCTCTAGCTTCGGGACCTTTCCCTGTCAAACCGGCCGGCGATGAAAAAAGGCCCGGCCTTCGGGCCAGGCCCTTATCGCTTCGACTTCAGAGCGCGATCAGATCGCAGCCTTGCGCCGGCGCGCAAAACTGAGGCCGGCAAGGCCCGCGCCCATCAGCCAGACGGCGCCGGGAAGCGGGATTTCGCTGTCCTCGCCGTTGAACGCATAGATATTGCTGACGCCAAATCGAAGGCCGTTGATTTCAAAGCCGTTGACCGGACCGCCGTACAAGAACGCGATAAAGCGGTTGCCGAAATGGACGGCGAAAAGCTGCGCGGTGAGGTTTGAAGCGCCGCCCTTATTCGAATTGCCGCCGCCATTGTCGAACGCCGAGCAATTATTGGCGACGACCGGCGCGGCGCCGCAAGCGCCACCTCCCACAAAGGTGAGGGTGTCGCCGAACCAGGCTTGCATCACCGCCAGGACGTTCGCCGGGCTCTGGTTGCCGACATCCGTATTGGCATCGTCGGAATAGAAAGCCGCTGTGAAGCCGCCGGGCGCGACCGTGACCGACGGGAAAGCCGGGTCGCCAAACGAAACGACGCTTGCCGCGGCCCCGCCCGCCGACAGGGCCGAAACCGCCAGCGCGGCCGCCGCGGCGATGGACTTCACGAAACGCATGTACCAATCCCCTTGACCAGATGCTCGAAAGCGCAGGTGCTCCCTCAGCGGTAATGCAAGCGGAACGCCGGGCAATGCGATCAAGGTAAATTCCAGATGAAAAAGTCCGGCCGTTGCGCCGCCGTCACGAAAAGCCGCATGAAGCCGCGCTTCTGGGGTGAAGGACGGCGGGATACAACCGCGCCCGCGCTGCGCTCCCGGGCCGGTTTGCAAATTAGGGCGATCGCGGCCTAAACGCGCTTTGCCTTAAGGGACCCGAAATGAGACAAATTCTTCTCTTCGCGGCATGCGCCGCCGCCATCACCGCCGGATGCGCAAAGAGTGAAGGCGAAAAACCGGGCGCCCCCCCGGCCCCGGCGCCCGCTGTCGCGGCGCAGGCGGAAACGGCGGCGTCGGCATCGGAAGACCGCCGCCGCGATCCCTTCACCTATGCGAATTATGAGGACGTACGGGTCAGGGACCTCGCCCTCGACGTGACGGTCCTGTTTGAAGAAAAAGCGCTCGACGGGACGGCGACGCTGACCCTCGAGCGGCTTGACCCCGCAGCCACGGCGCTGATCCTTGACACCAACGATCTCGACATCCGCGGCGTCGAGGCGGGCGACGGCGCGGCGTGGTCGCCGGCGTCCTTCACGCTCGGGCCTGACGATCCCATGCTCGGGTCGAGGCTCGAAATCACCCTGCCCGAAGGCGCGAGCGCGGTCCGGATCGCCTACCGGACGAGCCCCGGCGCCGAGGCGTTGCAGTGGGTCGCGCCCGCGGCGACCGCCGGCAAGAAGCGCCCCTTCATGTACAGCCAGAACCAGTCGATCAACGCGCGCGCGATGGCGCCGGTGCAGGACACCCCGGCCGTGCGCATGACCTATTCCGCGATCGTCCGTACGCCAACGGGTCTTCGCGCCGTCATGAGCGCCGAAAACGACATGGGGCCGGCGGACGGAGAATATTCCTTCCGCATGCCGCAGCCCGTTCCCGCCTATCTCCTTGCGATCGCGGCGGGCGACATCGCGTTTCGCCCTTTGAGCGAGACCGTCGGCATTTACGCCGAACCCTCGGTCGTCGAGGCGGCGGCGGCGGAGTTTTCGGACACGCCGGAAATGGAGCGCATCGCCTCCTCGCTCTACGGCCCTTATCAATGGGGCCGCTATGACCTTCTCATCCTGCCGCCCTCTTTCCCGTTCGGCGGCATGGAGAATCCGCGCCTTTCCTTCATGACGCCGACGCTGATCGCCGGGGACAAGAGCCTGACCGGCGTCGTCGCGCATGAACTCGCGCATTCCTGGTCCGGCAATCTCGTCACCAACGCGACATGGAGCGACGCCTGGCTCAATGAAGGCGTCACCTCTTACGTCGAGAACCGCGTGATGGAGGCCGTCTACGGCCGCGAGCGCGCGGTGATGGAGCAGGCGCTGTCGCTCGCGAGCCTGAAAGAGGAGATCGCCGATCAGAAAAACCCGGCGCTAACGCAGCTGCGCCTGCCGATGGCGCTTGAGAACCCCGACGACGCGTTCTCTGACGTCGCTTATGTCAAGGGCGAATTCTTCCTGCGCTTCCTTGAGGAGCGCTACGGGCGCGACGCATTTGACGCCTACTTGAAGAGCTGGTTCGAGACCTACGCCTTCAAAGCGGCGACCACGGATGATTTCCGCGCCTTCCTGGAAGAGCGTCTCGTCAAGGCGAACCCGGACGCCGTCAGCGCCGCTGAGCTCGACGAATGGCTGAACGCGCCGGGTCTGCCCGCCTCGACGCCGGCGCCGAAGTCTGCGGCGTTCGACAAGATCGACGCCGCGCGCGCGGCGTGGTTTGAGGGCGCGGCGCCCGCCGCCTCGATCGAGCCTGCTGCGTGGACGGCGCAAGAGTGGCTGCGCTTCATCAACGGCCTTCCGGCCGACACGAGCGCCGAGCGTTTGCGCGAGCTGGATCTCGCCTTCGACCTCACGGGAAGCCGCAACGCGGAAATCGCCTTCGCCTGGCAGATGAAGGCGATCGAAGCTGGCTATGCCCCGGCGATGCCGGCAGTTGAGAATTTCCTCACCCATGTCGGCCGCGGCAAATTCCTCTATCCGCTCTATCGCGCGCTGAAGGAGAAGGGCGAGCTTGCGACCGCCGAGCGCATTTTTGAAAAAGCGCGGGCCGGTTATCACCCGATCGCTCAGCGGCGCGTTGCGGAGATCTTGCAGGCGCAGAACTGACGTTCAGCGCGCGCTGCTGCGCAAGACCGGAATTGTCGCGGTCAGGGTCGTTGAAGCAGAGGGAGCGCGTCGGGCCGTCCGGCGACGCCCGCCGGCTGTCTTCGCGCCGTCCGGGCGAAGAAGTCCTCCCGACAACTTGGCCGCGAAAAAGGTCTCCGTTTTAATTTTCGTCCGCATGCGACGGTTCCGGCCGCCGCGCGCGTTCAAGGAGGATGGACAGCCAAGCGCCTCACGATCTTTTCGCCGGCCGCCTGCCGGCCGCCCTGTTTAATTGGGCGCCTTTTGGAAGGGCCAAAAGGCGCCTTTTGCGGCTGGACCCCGCAAGGGAATTGGAATTTTCAGGAAGCGGGGCGAGACGAAAGGCGCCCTTTTTCCGCTCTCGCCAGCAGCGCCCGGCGCGCGCTAACCTCCGCGCCTTCACCGCAACGGAGCGCGCCATGACCAGCACCGGCATCATCTCATCGCCCAGGGTTTTTCTATTTCTCGCCGCTGCGATCCTTGCAGCGCCCGCCCACGCCCAGACGCCCGCCGCCGGGACGGACCTTGCGCCCGCGGCGTATGAAGCAAAGGCGCTTGAAATCCTGATGCGCTCGGTCGATTTCCGCACAGTCGCGGGCGACAAGGCGGCGCAAGGCGCCTATGCCGCGTGGCTCGCCGGGGAACTCGTCAAGGGCGGCTTCAGCAAAAGCGACGTGACGGTCGATCTTTCCGGCCCCGCGCCGACGCTCGTCGCCGTCTATCAAGGCGCCGCCGAAGCGCCGCCGCTCGTCCTTTCGGGGCATATGGACGTTGTCGAGGCCGATCCGGCCGACTGGACGCGCGATCCGTTCAAGGCGGTCAACGAGAACGGCTTCGTCTATGGCCGCGGCGCTGTCGATAACAAGTTCGACGTCGCGATGATGACCGCGACGCTGATCCGCCTGAAGGCCGAAAAATTCACGCCGCAGCGCGATATCGTGCTCGCACTTTCCGGCGATGAAGAAACATCGATGGTGACGACAGCGGCGCTCGCCCGGCTCTTCAGGGGCGCCCATCTCGTCCTTAATGGCGACGGCGGCGGCGGCACGCTGCGCGAGGACGGATCGCCCCTCGCCTATTCCTTGCAGACGGCGGAGAAGACCTACGCCGATTACGAAATCACCTTCACCAATCCCGGCGGCCATTCCAGCCGGCCGTCGAAGGAGAATGCGATCTATCGCCTCGCGCGCGCCATCGACCGGCTCAGCGCCTATGACTTCCCCGCGCAGGCGAACGACACGACCCGCGAATTCTTCCGCGTCACCGGTTCGATGACCGAAGGACCGCTCGGCGAGGCGATGCGGCGCTACGCCGAAAAGCCGTCGGACAGGCGCGCGATCGCCGCCTTGCGCGCCGATCCTGAATATGTCGGCCAGCTCGGCACCACTTGCGTCGCGACGATGCTCGCCGGCGGACACGCGCTCAACGCGCTTCCCCAGCGCGCCAGCGTCTCGGTCAATTGCCGCATCTTTCCGGGCGTCGATCCGAAGGACGTTGAAGCGACATTGCTGAAGGTCGTCGACGACAGAGCCGCTTCGATCCGGCGGCTGGAGGACACGCTCGCCGGCCCGGCGTCGCCGATGCGCGACGACGTGGCGGCGGCCGTGAAGCGCGGGATTGAGCGGCGGCATCCGGGCCTTCCCGTCATCCCGCAGATGTCATCAGGCGCGACCGACAGCCTGCATTTCCGCGCGCAAGGGGTCGACAGCTACGGCGTCTCCGGCCTGTTCCTGAAGCCTTCCGACGATTTCAGCCACGGCCTTGACGAGCGCGCGCCGGTCGCCTCGATCGACGGCGCGCTCGATCACTGGCATGTTCTGATTACGGAGCTTTCCGATTAACGCCGCCTCGCGTCATCAGGAAATAGACCGGCGGCCCCGCGGCGAGGAGCGCAAGCCCCCACAGCACCGGCTTCACCCCGGCGCCGTAGATCGTCCACAGCGCATAAGCCGCGGCAAGCGCGCCGACGGCGCCGAGCGCCCTGGAGCGGCGGACCGCGCCCGAGGCGTTAAGCTTCAGCGCGGCGAGCGACACCGCAAGGTACATAAACAGGATCGACGTCGTCGACAACAGCGCGACGAAATTGAAAAGGCCGATCAGCGTCTCCGAATAATTGAGCAGGACGACGCCGGTCAGAAGGGCGCTCGACGTGAGGAGCGCGTTGGCGGGCGTGCCGCGCGCCGAGCGCTGCGCGAGGAACGACGGAAAAAGGCCGTCCTTCGCCATCGCGCCGGTCAGTTCGCCGGTGACGAGAATCCAGCCGTTAAGGGCGCCGAAGACGCTGACCGCCGCAAACGCCGCAAGCGCCTTTCCCGCGCCCGCGCCCCAGCGCGCGGCGATGAAATCGGCAAGCGGCGCGTTCGAGTCCGCGACCGTTTCCGGCGGCTGCAGCAAGATCACCGAAGTGCAGACGAAAAGATAAATGATCCCGGTCAGGATCGTTCCGATCATCGTCGCGCGCGGAATGGTGTTTTCCGGCTCATGCACCTGGTCGGCGGGCACGGTCGCGGATTCAAGGCCGAGAAGGCTCCACAGCGCCAGCGTCGCCGCCATGGTGATCGGCTGAAGGGCGATCTTTTCCGCCTCGAAAGGCTGCACCGCCGCCATGCCCTCCTCGCCGAGGATGATCGCGGCGAGAATGACGACGGCGATCAGCGGAACGAGCTTCAGCGCGGTCGAGGCGACCTGCACGCCGCCGGCGAGCGCCGCCGCGCGGCAATTGACAGCCGTCAGCACCCAGATGATCGCCAGCGTGACGACCGCATGAAGGCCCGGCGTCGCCGCGAGCGCCGGGAAAAACACGCTGAGATAGCTGACGCCAGCCGTCGCGATCGCGGCGTTGCCGACCCAGAGCCCGATCCAGTAGCTCCACGACACCATGAATGCGGCGGCGGGACCGAAGGCCGCGCGCGTATAAGCGTAAGGCCCGCCGCCGCGCGGCATCGCGCGCGCAAGGCTGGCGAACACGAAAGCAAGGCACAGCCCGCCGGAGATCGTCAGGACCCAGCCGAAAATCGAATTCCAGCCGAGCGGCGCGAGCGAGGCTGGCAAGAGGTAGACGCCCGACCCGATCATGTTCCCGACGACAAGCGCCGTGCACATGATGAGGCCAAGCTTGCGCGCCTTCGGAGATGCCGGTCCGGTCAAGCCCCCTCGCGGAATGACGGCGCCATTGAAAGCGGGGCGCTGCGGCGCAGTGTCGGCTTGTCCGGACCGGCCGTCAACGCAAGCCCTGAGAGCTCCGGCCCTGCGGCAAGGCGCCTGTTCCGTTTTCGCGATGATTCCACGCGCCGGCGCACGGCGCCTGTATTTCCAGTTGAAGGACCAGCGCCCGCTTCTACCCGCTTGAACAACGGCTTCAAGGGCGAATACGAACAACGCATCAAAGCAGGTAAGCCCGCCAAGCGCGCTGCCGCCGTCATCGCGCGAAGGCTCCTCGCCCTTGCAAACGCCCTTGCCCGAGGAAGCCGGAAACTGGCCGCCCGCGACGGCGTGACGAAGACAGGCGCTCTAATGCAGCGCCTTGACGATCTGCTCACAGACCTTTTTCGCGTCGCCGAACAACATCATCGTGTTGTCGCGGAAGAAGAGTTCGTTCTGCACCCCGGCGTAGCCGGACGCCATCGAGCGTTTGACGAAAAGCACCGTGCGGGCGTTTTCAACGTCAAGGATCGGCATGCCGTAGATGGGCGAGGTCTTGTCGGTCTTCGCGGCGGGGTTCGTCACGTCGTTCGCCCCGATGACGAAGGCGACGTCCGCCGTGCGGAATTCGGCGTTGATGTCTTCAAGCTCGAACACCTCGTCATAGGGCACCTGCGCCTCGGCGAGGAGGACGTTCATGTGCCCCGGCATGCGGCCCGCCACAGGGTGGATCGCGTATTTCACCTCGACGCCCGCGGCTTTCAGCTTGTCGGCCATTTCCTTCAGCGCATGCTGGGCCTGCGCGACCGCCATGCCGTAGCCGGGGACGACGATCACCTTGCCGGCGTTCTTCATGATGAAGGCGGCGTCGTCCGCCGAGCCCTGCTTGAAGGGGCGCGTTTCTTCGCCGCCCTTGCCGGCCGCCGCGTCCTCGCCGCCGAAGCCGCCGAGGATGACGGAGATGAACGAGCGGTTCATCCCCTTGCACATGATGTAGGAAAGGATCGCGCCCGACGAGCCGACAAGCGCGCCGGTGATGATCAGCGCCATGTTCTCAAGCGTGAAACCGATGCCCGCCGCCGCCCAGCCGGAATAGGAGTTCAGCATCGACACGACGACCGGCATGTCCGCACCGCCGATCGGGATGATGAGAAGGAAGCCGAGGACGAAAGCCGCAAGGGTCAGGACCAGGAAGATCGACCAGTGCTGCGCGCCGGTCATCAGTACGCCGATCATCAGCACGATGACGAGCGCAAGCGCGAGATTGATAATGTGCCGCGCCGGCAAGAGGATCGGCTTGCCCGACATTTTCTCCGCAAGCTTCAGATAGGCGATGACCGATCCCGAAAAGGTGATCGCGCCGATGGCGGCGCCAAGGCCCATCTCAAGGACGGACTGAAGATGGATCTTGCCCGGCTCGCCGACGCCGAAGGCGTTGGGCGCAAGGAACGCCGCCCAGGCGATGAACACCGCAGCAAGGCCGACAAGGCTGTGAAAGAACGCCACCAGCTGCGGCATCTCGGTCATCTTGACGCGCTGCGCGACGACCGCGCCGAAGCCTCCGCCGATTGCGACGCCCGCGCCGGCGACGCCCCAGGTGATGAGGCCCTTGTCCTGCAGCACGAACAGGGTCGTCGCGACGGCGAGCGCCATGCCGATCATGCCGTAGCGGTTTCCCTCCCGCGCCGTCTCCGGCGAGGAAAGCCCGCGCAGCGCGAGGATGAAGAGAACGCCGGAAACGACGTAAAGAAGCGGCGGCAGGTTATCGGCCATGGGGGGTTATGAGCCCTTCTTCTTGTACATGCCGAGCATCCTTTGGGTGACGAGGAAGCCGCCGAAGATATTGACGCTGGCGAGCGTCACCGCAAGGAAGCCGAAGGCTTTCGACCACAGTCCGGCGCCAGACGCCGTCACGCCCGCGCCGACCGCGATCAGCGCGCCGACGATGACGACCGAGGAGATCGCGTTCGTCACCGACATCAACGGCGTATGCAGCGCCGGCGTCACCGACCAGACGACGTAATAACCGACGAAGATCGCGAGGATGAATATCGCGAGGAGGTAGATGAAGTCCGACGGCCCGCCGGCGACGGCGGCGGAGATATCGTTGATGCGGTCGATCATCGACAGGGCGTGGTCGCTGGACGCGGAAAGCTGTTTGGCTGTTTCTTCGGCCGCCTCCGCGGTTTGGCGCAGCGTTTCGGCGGCTTCCGCGACGTCGCGGGCGGCCTCCTCGACTGTGCCGGCCGTTGCTGCTTCTTCCGCCATTGCTTACTCCGCCGCAGTTTGACCCGCATCGGCCGGCGGCGCCGGCGCGAATTGGGGATGGACGATCTTTCCGCCTTGCGTCAGCGCGACGCCCTTGATGATGTCGTCGTTCCAGTCGGGCTCGAACGCTTTCGTCTCCTTGTTGACGAAGGCGCTGATGAAATTGAGGAGGTTGCGCGCGTAAAGATTCGATGCGTCCTGCGCGAGGCGCCCCGGCACGTTTTCAAAGCCGATGATGATGACGCCGCCGACGTCGATCACTTCGCCGCGCCGCGACAGCGCGACATTGCCGCCCTGTTCGACCGCGAGATCGACGATGACCGAGCCAGGCGCCATGGCGCGCACCATGTCTTCCGAGACAAGCTGCGGCGCCGGGCGCCCTGGAATGAGCGCGGTCGTGACGACGATGTTCTGTTTTGCGATGTGTTTGCCGACGAATTCCGCCTGACGGCGCTTGAAGTCGTCGGACATTTCCCTGGCGTAGCCGCCCGCCGTTTCCGCGTCTTTCATGGCCGCTTCATCGACGGTGACAAAGGTCGCGCCGAGGCTCTCGACCTGCTCTTTCGCCGCCAGGCGCACGTCGGTCGCGGAGACGACCGCGCCCATGCGCCGCGCCGTGGCGATCGCCTGAAGTCCGGCGACGCCGGCGCCCATGATGAAGACCTTCGCCGGCGCTATCGTACCCGCCGCGGTCATCATCATCGGCATGGCGCGCCCGTAATAGGCGGCCGCGTCAATCACCGCCTTGTAGCCGGCGAGGTTTGACTGCGAGGACAGAACGTCCATCGACTGCGCGCGCGTGATGCGCGGCATCAGGTCCATGGCGAACAGCTCGACGCCGGCGCGCGCCGCCGCCTCAAGCACGTCCTTGTTGCCGTGCGGCGCGACGATCGCGGCGACGCGCTGCCCGGCGCGGTAGGCTGAAAATTCGCCGGCCTCCGGCGCACGCACCTTCAATACGAGGTCGGCGCCGTTCAGCGCTTCGGCCGCCGTCGCGGCGATCGCGGCGCCCGCTTCCTGAAATAGGTGGTCGGGAAAATTGCCGCCCTCGCCCGCGCCGCGCTCGACCGCGACGCTTGCGCCGAGCGCGGCGAACTTCTTCACCGTCTCCGGCGAGGCTGCAACCCGCGACTCGCCGGCCCGGGTTTCACGAAGGACAGCGATCTTCATCAAAGCTCCCGGACGGTGAGATCAACCGCGGCTAATGAGAAAAGAAAGTTTTCGCCACCCACCAGACAAGGACGTAAGTCGCGAAAAACCACAAGACCGCCCACCAGCCATGGCCGAGCACAAGCTGCGTGAAGAACATCGCAAGGCCCATGGTCAGCGGCACGCCGACCTGCGCCGAATTCTTCATGATGCCGTCGTAGATCTTGCGGTGCTCCTCCGCGTCAGCCAGACGCTGCTTGGTGTCGCCGGCGGTCGCCATATCCTCGTCTCCGAACCTCTGAACGGGCGGATATCTCGCCTAATTCAGTGGCATGGGCAAGGGGACGGCCCCTAATTCCCCACCCGGACAGGCCAGCAGGTCAGCAGCATCTTCAGCGTCGCCACGAAGCCGATCGGCTGTTCGAACATCAAATGGTGATGCACCGTCGGCATGATCACGAAAGGCGAGCGCCCCTTGGTCTGCTGTTTGAGGTGCTCAAAGCCCTCCCCCGTCGCGAAGGCCGAAGCCTCCCCATAGAGAAAGGCCAGCGGGCAGCGAGCCGCG
Organism: Parvularcula sp.; assembly: GCA_003506635.1. GTDB lineage: Bacteria > Pseudomonadota > Alphaproteobacteria > Caulobacterales > Parvularculaceae > Amphiplicatus. The sequence continues at coordinate 2,876 of DNZB01000142.1, read as the reverse complement.
AGGAACAGGTCGCGTTCGTAATGGATCTCGAAATTCCGGCCGTGAGCGGGATCGAATTTCCAGGTCCAGCCTGTCCCGCCTTCGGGGCGCGGCGCCCGGACAAGGCCCTGCCGCGCGATGTAATCGACGAGATAATGCTCGCTCGCCGGCTGTTCCGGCAGAAACCGGAACCGCGCGACCGGTTCCTCAATGGTCGCATAGATGCGGCTCGCTTTCGTCTCGGCGTCGAGCGCGCGGCGCTTTAGGACCGTATAGCCTTCATCGGGGTCGGGCTTGCCGATCGGGCTGTCGATGACGACGGCGCCAAGGAGACGCTCGCCCTGCCGCTCGACCGCGGCGAGCGTCACCCAGCCGCCGAAGGAATGGCCGACGACGATCGGGCGACCGCCGCGTCCCGCGCCCGAATGATCGATGACGGCGAACAACTCGTCGATCGACAGATTGACGTTGTAGCTCGGGCGCCAGTCGCTGTCGCCCATGCCGGACATGTCGAAGGCGACGACGCGGTAATGATCCGCGAAGAACGGCGCGAAGGGGCGCCACCAGTTCCGGTGCGCGCGCCCGCCATGAATGAAGACGAGGCCCCGCCGCCCGGCCTCGCCCCATGCCGAATAACGAATGCGCGCGCCCGCGACCGCGACCTCGCCTTCCTCGCTCGGCGCTGCAAGCGCGCGCGTGAACCAGTCCGGCGCCGGCGGGGCGACGCCGTTCAAATGCTCGATCGGGCGGATGTGCTCTGGAGCGTCGGTCATCAGGTCTTCGCCTCATTCCTGCGTTCAGCGCGCCGGACTGGGTTCGTCGCCTTCCAATCACCGGCCCTCCGCGCGAAACTTCCTGCGGAAGTTTCCGCCGTCCCACAAGGGGGAGGCGAAGGGGCGCCATGCCGGCGACCCTCAACAAATTCCTAACCCGCCCCGCCCCTTTTCCCGGAATGATACGGTTTAAAGCGAACCTTAACCTCGCCGCCCTAACCCTTTTGGCCGTTCCATCCGAATGAGGGGCCGCCGGTGACCAACAAGACCATTCTGATCGTCGATGACGATCCGACGCAGCGCCGTCTGATGCGCGCGGTGTGCGAGAAGGCCGGCTATCCGGTGCTGCAATCGGATTCAGGCGAGGCGGCGTTGCAGCTCCTCCAGAGCGATCAGGGCAACGATGTTTCGCTCGTCATGCTCGACCTTCGCATGCCGGGGCTCGGCGGCATGGAGACCTTGAAGCGCGCAAAGGCCTATCGCGACGACTTGCCTGTCATCGTACTGACGGCGCAGGGCGGCATCGACACTGTCGTGGAGGCGATGCAGAACGGCGCGGCGGACTTCTTCGTCAAACCCGCAAGTCCCGAACGCGTCATCGTTTCGATCAACAACGCGCTCAACATTTCAACGCTGAAAGGCGAGGTTTCGCGCCTCAAGCGCAAGCGCGACGGCGCGATGGCGTTCGGCGACCTGATCGGCGCGAGCGCGGCGTTGAAGAATGTCCAGCGCCTCGGCGCGCGGGCGGCGGCGTCGAACATACCCATTCTCATCACCGGCGAATCCGGCGTCGGCAAGGAGATGGTCGCGCGCGCCATTCAGGGCTCCTCCGACCGTTCCGGACGCCCTTTCATCACCGTCAATTGCGGAGCGATCCCCGCCAACCTCGTCGAAAGCATTCTCTTCGGGCACGAGAAGGGCGCCTTCACCGGCGCCCACCAGAAACATATCGGCAAGTTCCAGGAGGCCGACAGCGGCACGATCTTTCTTGACGAGGTCGGCGAACTTCCCGCCGACATGCAGGTGAAGCTCCTGCGCGTGCTGCAAGAGGGCGAGGTTGACGCCGTCGGCTCCAAGCGTCCGGCGAAGGTCGACGTGCGCATAATCTCCGCCACCAACCGCGATCTATCTGAAGAAGTGAAAGCGGGCCGTTTCCGCGAGGATCTTTTCTATCGCCTCAACGTCTTTCCCGTTCACATTCCGCCGCTACGCGAGCGGGCTGAGGACATTCCCGCGCTCGTCGATCATTTCATCCAGCGCTACAATGCGGAAGAGCGGCGCGACGTGCGCGGCGTCCAGCACGAAGTCCTCTCCGTGCTGATGCGCCAGCCCTGGCCCGGCAATATCCGCCAGCTCGAAAACACGATCTTCCGCGCCGTCGTGCTCGCGGAAGCTCCTTATCTCTCCGCGCGCGACTTTCCCTTGCTCGCCGCTGAATTCGAAGCCTCCGGCGTCGATATGGGGCCGCCGGTCCTTGACGAATTCGGCGCGCCGGCGCCGGAAGCGGCGGCTGCGCCGCGCCCGCTCGCCGGCAACTCGTCGACGGCGTTCGAGAATGTCGACGTCTTTGACCGAGACGGGCATCTGCGCACGCTCGAAGCGATTGAACGCGACCTCATCCAGCTTGCGATCGACACCTATGACGGGCGCATGTCCGAAGTCGCCCGCCGCCTCGGCATGGGCCGCTCGACGCTCTACCGGAAATTGCGCGAGCATGGGATTGAAGTGAAGCGGAGCGCGTAGAGCTACACGCTTGTATCGCAAACCCATTTGATCTGCGGTGACCGCGAGTTGAAGTCCCGACGAGCGGCGCAACTCCGGCAGAGGAGACCGCGCAGCGAGCGAAGCGGTTTGCGGTTCGGGCGCTAGCCCGCTCACCGCCGGTCGAGTAGACCGCCGAGCGCCCCAAGGGCGATATCAGTCGAGGCGCCGACATCTCATCTTTGGAAGCCTCCGTCTATCGGCTCGCCGGCGCCATCCTCCGCAAGTAGAACGAATGACGGGCGGTCCTGCCCGGCCGCACCATTAGCCTTGAACCTGCCGCCCCGTCCTGAGCGATGATCCCGCTGTCCTCCTCGCAGCCGGATCGAGGGCATGACCCTGCCCAATCCGGGCGTCTCGCCA
>DNZB01000001.1:8006-8644 GCA_003506635.1 Parvularcula sp. | reverse complement strand
GTGCGGAAGCGCACCATTTCCATTTTCGGCTTTTCGTTCTTGCCGAGCGGCATCCTGTCGTCATCGACCATGAGGAGCGCGCCGTCGCGTTCGACGACCGGGCGTTCGGCCGCGAAATAGAGCGACGGGATCGGAATGTTCTCCCGATAGATGTATTGCCAGATGTCAAGCTCGGTCCAGTTCGAGATCGGGAAGACGCGGATCGACTCGCCCTTTTGGATCTTGGTGTTGTAGATCGACCAAAGCTCCGGGCGCTGGTTTTTCGGGTCCCAGCGGTGCTGCGCGGAACGGAAGGAGAAAATGCGCTCCTTCGCGCGGCTCTTTTCCTCGTCGCGGCGCGCGCCGCCGAAGGCGGCGTCGAACTTGTACTTGTCGAGGCCCTGCTTCAGCGCCTGCGTCTTCATGATGTCGGTGTGCATGGCGGAGCCGTGCGTGAACGGGCCGACGCCCTGGCGCACGCCGTCTTCATTGATATGTACGATAAGGTTGAAGCCTAATTCCTTCGCGATCCAGTCGCGATGGCGGTACATGTCCTTGAACTTCCACGTCGTATCGACATGCATCAGCGGGAAAGGCGGGCGCGAGGGGAAGAACGCCTTGGCGGCGAGGTGGAGGAGGACGGACGAATCCTTGCCGAC
>DNZB01000001.1:6465-7636 GCA_003506635.1 Parvularcula sp. | reverse complement strand
AGGGTGCTGCGACCGGCGCCTTTCCGGCCGCCCGACCGCTCGGGGCTGTCAAAGGCGGGCGCGGCGACGAATTTGCGCTCCATGCCGGGGATGGGGCCGCTCGCGCGCTCGACGGGCTTTCCGCGCTCCAGCTCCCTGAGCCGTTCGAAGGCGGCGTCGAGCGTCCGCACCGTCAGCTGCCCGCCGGCCTTAAGGCGCGACAGGCCTTTTCCGTCATTGAGGAGCTTCCGGGAAATGGTCGAGAGCGAAAGGTTCTCGCGCACCGCAAGGCGCTCGGCGCGTTCCATCAGGTCGGCGATTGATGTCATTGGGCAAAATCCCACATTTTCAAGGCAGATTGTGCTGCATCCCACCACAAAAGTCAAGAAAAAGATGGGAACTAACCTGACGCCTATGGTCAAAGCCCCTGGAACTTAGAATTTCGTGGGATTTTAACCATGAATTTCACGAAAAAGGCTCAGGCAAATCGAAAAAGCCCGACCTGCGCAGCGCCGTAGATGCGGCGGTCTTCCTCGGCGAAGCCCTCGACCGCTTCCGGCGTCTCGTTCTTGCCCTGCTCGACGACCGCCAGCGCCCCCGACGCGAGCCAGCCGCCGTTCCGGAGCGCCGTGAGAGCAGGCCCGCAGAGATCCTTTCCATAGGGCGGATCGAGAAAGGCGAGCGTGAAGGGCCCGCCGACGCCCGCCGGCTTTTCGCCGAGCGCGTCGGCGCCGCGCCGGTGGACGCGCGTCACGCCGAAGAGACCCAAGGCTTCGACATTGTCGCGAATGGCGCCGCGCGCCGCGGCGTCCGTCTCGACGAAAAGGCAGAATGCGGCGCCGCGCGACACCGCCTCAAGACCGAGCGCGCCCGATCCCGCAAAGAGATCGATGACGCGCGCGCCTTCAAAGGCGAACCCCTCACGATGCGCGAGGATGTTGAAGACGGACTCGCGCACGCGGTCGGCGGTCGGGCGCGTCTCGCGCCCCTTCGGCGCGACGAGCGCGCGCCCGGAATAGGTTCCGCCGATGATGCGCATTAATGGATCGCCGGGCGCCGCGTCTCCCTCCCTTGAAAAGGGAGGGCTTTCGCGCACGCGTTCGTCTTCGAACGCGTTCTGGCGCGAAAGGGAGGGTTCGCGGTGCGGGATGTTCGCGACATTACCGACATCGCGAACCCTCCCGTTCGCCCA
>DNZB01000001.1:5593-6203 GCA_003506635.1 Parvularcula sp. | reverse complement strand
CTCCCGTTCGCCCAAGGCCAGCGGCAAGAGCCGCTGGGGGCTCACGCCCTCCCTGTTCAAGGGAGGGAAGGCCCGGCTTTTCACTCATCGCGCTTTGCGCCGTCGAGCGCTCTCGCCGCGCGTTCCTTCTCGGCGCGCTCACGCTTCGTCTGCGCTTTCGTGCGTCCGAATTTTGCGCGGTTTGCTTCCGCGTTCTTCTCCTTCCGCGCGTCGGCCTTCTTCTTCCTTACACGGTTCAAATTGACGATGTCGCTCATATCCCGAGCGCCTCGCAGGTCTTCGCGCCCAGCTGTTCCTTCAGCTGTTTCGACGGCACTTCCTCGACCGCGCCGGTTTCAAGGCCGCCGAGCTGAAAGGGGCCGAACGCGGTGCGGATGAGGCGGTTCACGGTCAGCCCCAGATGCTCCATCACCTTCCGGATTTCGCGGTTCTTCCCTTCGGTGATCGAGGCGGTGATCCAGACATTGGCGCCGCGCGTCTGGTCAAGGCTCGCCCGGATCGGCTTGTAGACGACGCCGTCGATCGTCACACCCTTCGCCAGGGCGTCGAGCGCCGGCTGTTCGATCCTGCCATTGGCGCGGATGCGATAGCGGCGCACCCAGGCGTTTGC
>DNZB01000001.1:0-5220 GCA_003506635.1 Parvularcula sp. | reverse complement strand
ACGCGCGGCAGGCGGTCCGCGACCGCCTCAAACACGGTCGGGCGCCCTTGCGGGTCCTTGTGCGTCGTCACGAGGCCCGAGGGCTTGTGATAGCGCCACAGGCGCGGGGGCTCCTTCGATCTGACGCGCGTGCCGTCGACGCGCACGTCCATGCCGGGCGTGACCTTGAACGCCGGCGTCGTCAGCGTTCGCCCGTCGACGGTGACGATGCCTTGCTCGATCAGCCTTTCGGCTTCGCGGCGCGAGGCGATCCCGGCGCGCGCGAGAAATTTCGCGATACGCTCCCCGTCTTTCTCGATCACGGCTTTTTCCGCCGCTTCCGCCGCCATGGTTAAACCGTCCTTAACAGAAGCGCGCCATATGCTCCGCCCGACTCCGGTTTGTCGAGTGTGGGCATGGATCTCAAGGAAGAGCGCGCGATCGGCGGCGACCCCGCGTCGCACTGGTATTATATCTCGAAGGGACGCGCGATCCGTGCGCTGATCGGCGAAGACCATCACCGCGCGGTCCTTGACGTCGGCGCGGGCTCGGGCGTCTTTTCGCGGATGCTGACGACGGAAGGGGTCGCCGAACGCGCCACTTGCGTCGATCCGAACTACACCGACGCGCAGATGAAAACGGCCTCGACGGGGCGCGTCCGCTATGTCCGCTCGGTCGCCGAGACCGACGCCTCGCTCGTCTTGATGATCGACGTCATCGAGCATGTCGATGACGACGTCGCGCTCATCGCGGACTACGCCGCGCTCGCACCCGCGGGCGCGCGCTTCGTCATCTCCGTGCCGGCGTTCAATTTCCTGTGGTCCTCGCATGACGATTTTCTCGAACACCGGCGGCGCTATACGCTTGAAACGCTGCAACAGGCGGTGGTCGCGGCGGGATTGAAGCCGCTCTCGACGCGCTATTTTTTCGGCGCCTTGTTCCCGGCGGTCGCGGCGCTGCGCCTCGCCGACCGTGCGATGAAAGGCGAAAAGGACGCGAACGCCAGCGCCCTCAAGGCGGCGCCCGGCTGGCTTAACCGTTCACTCGTCGCCATTCACGACCTCGAACGCGCCGCGCTGTTCCCGTTCAACAAGATCGCGGGCGTCACGGCCTTCTGTCTCGCCGAAAAGCCGGCGCTGGCGGAGACAAGCCGCGCGGCGTAGAAGGCGCGCCGATGACTGGGGCCCTTGACGAACTGATGATGGCGCGCGCGCTCGATGCGGCGCGGCGCGCCGCCGAGGATGGCGAGGCGCCGGTCGGCGCGGTCGTCGTCAGCGCCGATGGCGAGGTGCTGGCCGAAGCCGGCAACGCGCCGATCGGCTCCAGCGATCCGACCGCGCACGCGGAAATTCTCGCGCTGCGCGCCGCCGCGGGCAAGCTCGGCAATTACCGTCTCGCCGGGGCGACGCTTTATGTGACGCTTGAGCCTTGCGCGATGTGCGCCGGCGCGATCAGCCACGCCCGCATCGCCCGGCTTGTCATCGGCGCGCAGGATCCGAAGGGGGGCGCGGTCTTTCACGGCCCGAAATTCTTCGAGCAGCCGACCTGCCACGCGAAGCCCGAGATCGTCAAAGGTCCCTATGCGGAGGAATCGGGCGCCTTGCTGCGGGCGTTCTTCCGCGCGCGGCGCTGATGCGCGGCTCTCAGTCGAGCGCGAGGATCTTGCGGACGAGTTCGAGATCCTGCGGCTTGTCGACGTCGATCGCGGCCTCGGCGTTCGGCAGCGGGATGAGCCGCACGTCGACTTTGGTCCGGCGCCGGATGGTCTTTTCAAGCGCCGGCTTCGTCATCGATCCGGCGAGATAGGAAAGCGCGGTGAAGACGCCGATCGCTTGCGCCATTTTGAGCGGGCGCTTGCGGTTCGCCTCAAGCCCGCGCCAGAAATCGGCGAGCCCTTTGGCGCGCGCCCCGGCGAACCAGAAGAGGTTGGCGCCGGAGAAGCTGAAATCCTTGAGCCTGATGAAGGTCCGCTTCGATCCCGGAAAGCGCTGCTCATAGATCGTGCGCTCGACGCAGGCCGCGGCGGCGGCCGACGCCCTCGCCTCGTCGAGAAACAGCCGCACCATGCCGGCGGAAAGAAGCGCGTGATCGCATGTCGTAAGCAGCAGCCCGCGCTCCGGCGCTGCGGCGCCGAGATGGGCGAGCGCGGTCGAGGCGGGCGAACCGGCGACCTCCGTGAAGTCCCATCCCTCAAGGCCGGCGAGCGCCGCGCCGATCGCCTCGCGCACGTCTTGCGGCGCGGCGATCCTTATGCGGTCGATGCGGCCTGACCCCGTCAGCGCCTCGACGACGCGGCGGATCAGCGGCTTGCCGCCGGCGACGAGCAGCGCCTTGTGCGGAACATTTTCAACCCCGGCGAGCGGATCGGTCTCGCCCGCGCGGCGCCCGGCAAGGACAAGCGCGTCGATCCGGATATCAGCGGGGGAGACTGGCGGAGAGGACATCAGCCTACAGCAACTGGCGGCGTTCGGCGGTTTCGACGCGCCCGGTCTCCGGGTCAAGCTCGCGCACGTCGGCGGTGATGCGCCAGCGCGCGCCGTCGCGCTCAAAAGCGAAGAGAGTGTAGCGCGCCGGGCGATACTCTCCGTGCGCGGAAGGGTGCGAGGCGGAGGCCCCGCCGGCGACCGGGCGCGGTCCGTCCGGCGTTTCGACGCTGTCCCACAGCGATCGGTGCAAATGGCCATGCAGGACAAGCTCGGCGCCGGTTTCGGCGAGCAGCGCGCGAAGGTCCCCGGCGTCGCTGAGCGCTTTGCGCCACGACACGGCGCCCGCCGTCACCGGGTGGTGAAGCGCGACGACGCGCGCCTCGTCCCGCGCTCTGGCGGCCAGGAGTTCGGTCTTGAGGCGGCGAAGCTGCGCCTCGCCAAGGCGCCCGGTCGCGAGTCCCGGCGCGGTCGGCGGCGATGAGTTGGCGAGGATGACGGCGACGCCGCCCGTACGCCGGACAAAGGGAAAATCGTCCGGGCCTTGCGCTTCGCGCGCGCCGGATTCACCGTCGCGTTCCCCGCGCATCAGGAAGGCGAGGCGCCCCAGTCCGCTCGCCCACGGCGCGGCGACATAGGCGTCGTGGTTGCCGGGCGTGAACACAGTGCGCGCGGCGTCGACGCCCCCGCGCAATTCGCGGGCGGCCGTTTCAAATTCCGACGGCAGGGCGATATTCGTCACATCCCCGGTGATGACGGCGAGGTCCGGCGCGTTAAGGCGGCAATCCTCGAGGATCGCCCCGAGCGCGCCCGCCTGATGCCGGAAGCGGCGCTTGCGCCGCCAGGAAAGGTAGCCGAGCGCCCGCTTGGACATAAGCGCGTCGGCCGCCGGGGCGCCCTCGATCGGGAAATGCAGGTCGGTCAGATGCGCAAGGCGCATCATGCGCGCTTTCCCTTCCGGCTCTGTAGGAATCTGTAGGACATCGTGCGCCCGGCTCGATCTTTTATGACGGTTATGTGTATTCTAGATTGCAGTTCTATGAAGTAAGCGGCCGGGGCGGCCGTGGAAAGTCCGGAGCCTGGGCCGCCGCGACAGCGCGTCCACTTTGCGCCTTTTCGCGATTCCCCCGGCGTTCAACAAGCGAGCCCAAGCGACACATGGCGGCGATCGGCCTTATCATCAACGAACGCTCGAATCGCGTCCGGTCGATCCTCGGCGATCTTGTTCATGTTGCAAAGCAGTTCCCGTCGGTGCGCGCGCATGTGCTGAACGGCATCGACGGCCTTGACCGCACGCTGTCGGAATTCAACCGCGCGCGCGTCGATACGGTCGTCGTCGCGGGCGGGGATGGAACCATTCAGGCGGCAGTGACCGACGCGATCAATCGCCGCCGCTTCGATCGGTCCCCGGATTATGTCGCCGTTCCGTGCGGCATGACCAATGTCATCGCCGCCGATTGCGGCCTTCAGGGCTCGCCCGTCGATTCGCTTGACCGCTTTCTTTTCCGCCGCACGCGCGGGCAGGTGAAGCGCGTGCGCCGCCCGCTGATGGGCATGTCGATCGGCGAGCGCGAGCCGGTCTACGGCTTTTTCCTCGGCGCGGGCGCCTTCACCTCCGCGGTGAAATTCAGCCGCACGGAGATTCAGGCGAAGGGCGCCGCGCGCTCGCTCGCGATGGGGCTCACCATCGGCGGGGCGATCTTGAACGCCGCCTTCGGCGAGAAACAGCCGGCCCCCCCGCTCGTCGCCGAGATCGCGTCCGAAGGGGCGCCCTTCGCGGGACGCCGGCCGCTGACCCTGGCGTTGATGACGACGCTGAAAACGCTGGTGCTCGGCGTCTATCCATTCTGGGGCGAGGGCGAGGGCGGGCTCGCCGTGACGACGATCGGCTTTCCCGCGCAGCGCATGCTCGCCGCCGCGCCTGCCGCCTTGCGCGGCCGGTCGGCGCCGTGGTTCCGCGCGGCCGGCTATGAAAGCTGGCGCACGAACGCGCTCGACGCGGATTTCGACGGCACGATTGTCTTCGACGGGGAAATGTTCGATGTCGCGCCGGGCGAGCGGATGAGCATCGAAACGACGCATGACGCCGGCTTCCTCATCTGACCGGCGCGGCGCGCTCTTCGCTTATATCGACAGCGTGCTTTCGATCCCGGCGCCGGCGCCGGCTGCGGCGCTCGCGGCGGTTTTGAGCGCGCGTTATCCGGGCGCCGCGATTTTTCTTTACGGTTCCGGCATCAGCGTCAGCGCGAGCGAGGACCCGGCGGCGATCCTTTTTGATTTTTACGTGATCGCGCCCGATTACGAGAGCGCGATCGGAAATCGCGCCGAACGCTTCGCGGCCAGGGCGCTGGCGCCCAACGTCTATTACCTCGAGGCCGAAACCCCGCTCGGGTCGCTGCGCGCGAAATACGCGCTGCTTTCCGTCCCGGCGCTTGAGCGGTTCGTCAGCAGGCGGACCTTCCATTCCTATTTCTGGGCGCGCTTCGCCCAGCCGATGCGGCTTGTCGCGTGCCCCGCTTCGCTGCGCGCGCGCATGACCGGCGCGGTCGGCGCGGCGGCTGAAACCTTTTTGGGCCGCGCCAGGGGCCTTGCGCCCGGCGGCGACTGGCGCGCCGTCTGGCTTGCTGCGATGAACGCCTCCTACCGCGCCGAGCTGCGCGCCGAGGGCGGCGGGCGCGCGGAAAAGCTGATCGACGCCTATGGCGAATGGCCGCGGCGGCTTTATGACCTCGCCGCGCCGCAGGGGCCGGGCGAAAGGCGGGCGCGCCTTGCCTGGCGCCTGCGCGCCGTCGAGGGCGGGTTTTTGTCGGTCGCGCGG
>DNZB01000004.1:11968-13448 GCA_003506635.1 Parvularcula sp. | reverse complement strand
TCGCCGCGCTCGACCGGCGCGTCGGAACCGCCGGCGATCCGCGCGCCGGCGTCAAGAAGGCTGCGCCACGCATAGGCGCCGTCGAGACGCGCGTCGCCGAGGCGCGCAGGCGCAAAGTGAAGATCGCCGATCGCATGACTCGGTTGCATCGAGGCGATGACGCCGAGCGCCTTGAAGCGGGCGATATCCTCAGGCCTCAGAATTTGCGCATGTTCGATGCGCCAGCGCGGGTCCGCGATCTTGCGCTCCCCCGCCGGCACGGCGGCGAAGGCCTTCTCATACCAGTCGAGCACGAGCTGATTGCCGCGGTCGCCGATCGCATGCGTCGCGATCTGCACCCCGTCGCGCAGCGCCTGTTCGAAGAAGGGCAGGACCTCGGCCTCGGTCATCATCAAAAGGCCGCTCGTATCCGGCGCGTCGGCGTAAGGCTCAACGAGCGCCGCGCCGCGGCTGCCGAGCGCGCCGTCGGCGTAGAGCTTGATCGCGCGCGTGATGATCCGTCCGTCAGCGGAGGATCGAGGGGCCGCCTTGATCGCGTCATACCCCGCGCGGTCGGCGGCGTTGTAGACGCGGATCGCGATATCGCCGGCGCCCGCCTCGTCCTCGATCAGCGCGACGTCGGCGGGATCGACCGACATGTTGTGAAGGCCGGTCCATCCATAGGCGGCGTAAACGCCTGCCCCCGTCGCGAAGGCCTCGCGCTTTTGCGCTTCCGACGGCGCGCCGACGAGCGCCATCACAAGGTTCGCCGCATTGTCGATCAGCATACCGGTAGGCGCGCCGCTGGCGTCGCGTTCGATCCGACCGCCATCGGGGTCGGGCGTCTTCGCCGTCACGTTCGACTTCTGAAGCGCGAGCGTGCTGGCGACGACCGCATGGCCGTCCGCACGTTCAAGGATCACGGGGTGAAGGGGCGCGGCCTCGTCAAGGTCGGCGCGGTTCGGGAACCGCGCTTCGGGCCAGCCTGTCTCGATCCAGCCGCGGCCGTAGATCGTCTCGCCCTCGGGCGTTTCCTGCGCGGCGCTCGCGACGATGTCGGCCAGCTCCGCGATCGAGCCGACCCCTTCGAGGTTGAGCGTCATTTCGCGAAGGCCGATGCCGATCAGATGCGCATGCGCGTCGACAAAGCCCGGGAACATCGCCGCGCCTTGAAGATCGATGATCTCCGTATGCGGACCAATCAGCGGGTCGATCCCGGTCCGCGCGCCAGCAGCGGCGATTCGCCCGTCCAGGACGGCGACCGCCTCGACCGTCGCTGCGTCCGGCACCCCGGTATGGATCGTCCCGCCGAGAAACACCAGGTCTGCGAATTCGGGCGCGCCCGGCGCGTCAGGGCGCGGGGCGCAGGCGGCGGCGAGGAGGGCGGCGAGGATCAGGGGAGTTCGCATGGCGACAGCGTAGGGAGCCCGGTCCGGCCGGGCAACCGGCTGCATTAAGCGCGGGCGTGGAAAATCCGCCTGGTCGGAGTGAGAGGATTCGA
>DNZB01000004.1:11499-11670 GCA_003506635.1 Parvularcula sp. | reverse complement strand
TACCAGGCTGAGCTACACTCCGGCGGAGGCGGTCCTATAGCGGCGAGGGTGGGGCTTGGCAATCAAGGGAAAAGCCCGAAATGCGCTCCTTCGAAAGCGTTGATTTCCGGGCGGGCGGGCGCTATCAGGCCGCTCCTCTTGGGGCGTCGCCAAGCGGTAAGGCAGCGGTTT
>DNZB01000004.1:9535-11246 GCA_003506635.1 Parvularcula sp. | reverse complement strand
GGTAAGGCAGCGGTTTTTGGTACCGCCATTCCTAGGTTCGAATCCTAGCGCCCCAGCCAGTCCGGCCCGCCGGTTTTCACCATATTGCAAGCCCCGCGGCGAATGACGCGAAGCGGAACGGCTGATTTCGGAGCCATCTCCGCCGCGCGCATTACCAACTTGTCAATTGCTTCGCGATGTTGCGGCGCGCGTGCGCCACGCAAGAAAAATTCCTGCGCCTTCGGAGCAATTTTTTTCGGCATATTGCGCGAGAGGGCGCGCCGCGTTATTGTCTAACGCGCTGGGGCGAGGGGCGGCGAGCGATCGGCGCGTCTCAGCGGCGAGGTTGGAGGGATTTGGCGACGTAATCTTGCACGCAATTCGTCGTTGCAATGCGCCGCATTTCATTCAATCATGGTCGTCGAAGGGGAATTCGTTACGGGGCGTGGCTTCTTGTATTTTTCGGCGAACAGACGCGCCCCTTCGGTCCTCCTCCTGCAGATTAATCTTGCGGCCCGCGCGCGGGGCCAAATCAACGACGCCGCAGCAAACCGTCAGGTGAGGCAATGAAGATGAGAGCACTGGTTCTGGGATCAACGGCGGCGATCGCGGTCGCCTTCAGCGGGGCGGCGTTCGCGCAGTTTTCCTCCGCTCTTAATGAGAGCGAAGCGACGGCGAACGAGGCCAAAGCCTCCCAGACGCGGATCGAGCAGCTCGACGATCAGACGACATCGCTGATCAACGACTATCGCGCGAACCTCAAGCAGCTCGAAGCGGCGACGCGCTACAACGCCTCCTTGAACCGCAACATCCAGGCGCAGCAGCGCCAGCTTGAGCGCCTGCGCCTCGACATCGAAAATGTCGCCGGCCTCCAGCGCGGCATGCAGCCCTTGATGGAAGACATGCTGAAGACGCTCGGCGATCTCGTCGCGGCGGACCTTCCTTTTGACCTTGAAGGGCCGGAAGGGCGTCTCGCCCGCGTTGATCGCCTCAACAAGGTGATGAACGATCCCGACCTCTCGGCGGCGCAGCGCTACCGCCTGATCGTCGAGGCCTACCAGATCGAGAACGAATTCGGCCGCACGATCGGCTCTTATGAAGGGTCGATCGACGACGGCGGCACGCTTCGCACCGGCGAGTTCTTGCGCGTCGGCCGCATCGCGCTGATGTTCAAGACCGCCGACGATTCGGTCCTGAAGATCTGGGACAGGGACCAGAAAGGCTGGGTCAACCTCAGCAAATCCTATCTGCCGGATGTCCGTCTCGGCCTGCGTATGGCGAAGGAGCAGACGGCTCCCGCGCTGCTGCCGGTGCCGGTCAAGGCGCCGACCCGAGCCGCCGCTCAATAACGCAGACGCAACAAGCATCCTGAAGGAATTAGTCCCATGAAAATCTTCAAGCTTGCAGGCGCTTCCCTGATCGCCGGCGTCGCGGCTCTCGCGATTTCGGCGCCGGTGTCGGCGCAAGACGCGGCGGCGCAGCCCGCCCAGCCGGCCGCGCGCCAGCTGACTCTCGATCAGGTTCTCCAGGCCGTCCGCCGGGAGCGGTCGGAATCGAGCGCTGAAAACAAGGCGCGTGAAGAACGCTTCCTCCGCGACCGCAACAATCAGCAAGCCGAACTTGGCCGCGTCCGCGGTCAGGTCGTGGCGGCGGAAGCCGAATCGACGCGCCTTGAAGCGGCGATGGCGGCGAACCAGGCGGCGATTGACGCGCTCGACCAGGAGCTGGCGGC
>DNZB01000004.1:5154-9138 GCA_003506635.1 Parvularcula sp. | reverse complement strand
GACACGCTGCCGACCGAAACGCAGCTGCGCTATCTTTACGAAACGCTGGTGCAGCAGGTCGCGGAACAGGCGAAAACCTCGACCTTTACGGCGAATGTCGCACAGGCGGACGGTTCGGCCGCGTCGCGTGAGATCACGCGCATCGGTCCGTTCGTCGCGTTCTCGGGCGGCAAATATCTGACCTACAAGGGCGATCAGAACATCCTCGCCTTCCTCGCCCGCCAGCCCGCCGGTTCGGTGACGGGCGCGGCGCGCGCGGTCGAGAACGCCACTGGCGATGGCTTTACGCGCGGCGTTATCGATCCCTCGCGCGGTCAGCTGCTCGGCCTCATCGTTGAGACGCCGACATTCAACGAGCGCGTCCAGCAGGGCGGTTCGATCGGCTACATCACGCTCGCCATCGGCGCGTTCGCCTTCATTTGGGGCGTTTTCCGGTGGTTCACGCTGACCTCGACCGCGGGGGCCGTGAAGGCGCAGGCGCGCCGTCCGAAAGCCTCGAAGTCGAATCCGTTGGGCCGCGTCATGCTGGCTTATGAAGCGGTCGGCAACAAGAACGACGTAGGCGCGGTTGAGGCCGCCCTTGACGACGCCATCTTGAAAGAGCTGCCGAAACTCGAGAGCGGATTGAACCTCATCAAGATCGCGTCGAACATCGCGCCGCTCCTCGGCCTCCTCGGCACCGTTATCGGGATGGTCATCACCTTCCAGTCGATCACGCTCTTTGGCACCGGCGACCCGCAGATCATGGCGTCCGGCATCTCGATCGCGCTGATGACGACGGTTATCGGGCTTGTCGTGTCGATCCCGCTCGTCGTTCTGCACGCCTTCGCGGCCGGCGCGGCAAACCGCGTCGCGCAGATCCTTGAGGAACAGGCGGCGGGTATCGTCGCTGAGCACGCCGACGGCCGCCGCTAGGCCGCCGGCGAAAAGCTGAAAGGAAACCGGTTCATGGCCTTTCTGCGAGGACCCTACGAAGCCCTGCAGTCGTTCATCTTGAGCGGCGGCCCGGTTCTCGTGGCGATCGTGATCCTTACATTTCTTCTTTGGGGACTGATCGTTGAACGTGGTCTTTATTGGCTCGCCTCCCACGGCGCTGTTGCGGCGCGTGCGAAGCGGGCATGGAATGCGCGATCAGACAAGTCGTCCTGGCGGGCTGTGAAATATCGCGAACGTCTAATTTCGGAGGTGCGCCAGGAAGCCTCGCAATTCAACGGCGCGATCCAGGTGCTGGTCAGCGTCGTTCCGTTGCTCGGCCTTCTCGGCACCGTGACGGGGATGGTCTACGTTTTCGACGTCATGGCCGTCACCGGCTCTTCGAATGCGCGCCTGATGGCGGAAGGCATCAGCCGCGCGACGCTGCCGACGGCGGCGGGGCTCGCAACGTCGGTGTCGGGCGTTCTATTCACCTACTGGTTTCCGCGTTTCGCGGAGCGCGCTTCTTCAAAGCTCGCCGAAGAGTTGAAATAGGAGCGCGGGGCAAATGGCGAAAAAGCGCGGACATAAGGCCCCGGCCGGCGATGACGTCAACGTCACGCCGCTGATGGACATCGTGTTCATCATGCTGATCTTCTTCATCGTCACGGCGACCTTCGCGCGCGAAAAGGGGATCGACGTGAAGACGCCGGAAGACACGCCGCCGGACGATCAATCGATCCCGCCGCCCGCGTTGCTGCTGTCGATCCAGCAGGACGGCTTTGTTCGGGTGAACAACGTGCGCATTATTGACGCGCTGTCGACGACCCCGGTCGTCGAAGAGTTCATGGCGCGCGAACCGAAGGGCGTCGTTCTCGTAAGCGCGGCGCCGACATCGCCGGCCGGCATTACAGTGACGGTGATGGATCAGGCCTATGCGGGCAAGGCGTCGGCGGTGTCGCTCGCCTTGCAACAGGAATAGCGGCGCGGTTGAGCGCTTTTAGTTGAGACGACAGAAGTCGGCGGAAGGCACCATGGCCATCAAGCGTCAAAGAGTTGGATCGGACTCCGGCGGCGACGACATTAACGTCACGCCGCTGATGGACATCGTGTTCATCATGCTGATCTTCTTCATCGTCACCTCGACTTTCGTGAAGGAGCCGGGCGTCGAGATCAATCGCCCGACGGCCGAGACGGCCAAGGAACGCAAGCTCGCCGGCATCCTCGTCGCGGTGACCAGCGAGAACGAGATCTGGATCAACAAGGAAAAAATCCCGCTCGACGCGGTCAAGGTCGCGGTCGAGGGGCTGAAGCAGGAAAACCCGAAGGCGACTGCGGTCGTGCAGGTCGATTCGGGCGCGCAGTCGCGTTACCTCGTCGAGGTCGTCAACCAGATCCGGAATGCCGGCGTTTCTGACATCGCCGTGTCGACCGAAGATCCGAGCTAGGGATAGAGGAGACCGCCGATGGGTTCCCTGTTCAGACTGATTGTGAGCATGCCGGGCGCGTTTGTCATAACGGCGCTCCTGTTCCTCGGCATGGCGTACATGATCCGCCAGGACGCGCAGCTCGAAGAAGAGCGCGACGCGCTCAACATTTCGATCACGCAGCAGCTGAAAGATACCGACCTCTCCGCGAACAAGGAGTTCAAGCGGCCGACGCTCGACACGCCGCCGCCGCCGCCGCCTTCGGTCGTTGACGCCTCCAACCGGCCTTCGCTTGACGGCGTTCGCGCGGCGGTGCCGACGCTTGACGTCAAGTTGAATATCGGCACGGGCTTTAACCCGGACCGCGACGCGCAACCGCTGGTGCGCATCCCTCCGCAATATCCTGAGCGCTGCATGCAGCGCGCGCAGGCGCGAGAACAGGTGGTCGTCGAGTTCGATGTGACGCCGGAAGGCACGACCACCAATCCACGTGTCGTCGACTCCACGAACAGCTGCCTGAACAGCGCCGCGACCAAATCGGTCGAGCGCTGGAAATACCAGCCGAAGATCGTCGAGAACAAACCGGAATGGCGTCGGGGCGTGCAGACGGTCGTGACGTTTGAACTGTCGGACGGCTAATTGGACGGCTGTCGGGCGCTGGGTTGGGGACCATCAAGATCAAGGCGATGAGATGATGAAAGTTAGGAATGCAATCGCCGGGGCGCTCTTTGCAGTTTCCGCAGCCGCGACACTGGCCATCGACGGGGCTGCGCCGCGTCTGGCGGCGGCCTATGCGCAAGATGAAAAGAAAGAGGACGAGCAGCCGCGCGGGCGCTCGCAGACGCTCGATCCCGCCGTCGCCAAGGTGCTTGGCGAAGTCTTCGAGCTTCAGAACCTGAAGCCGCCGCAATTGCAGCCGGCGTTGCAGAAACTGAACGATCTCGTCGCCGCCAAACCGAACATGAAGGCGTACGATAAGTCGACGACCTATCAGATGCGCGGATCGATAAAGGTTCAGCTTGACGATTATCAAGGCGCGCTTCGCGACTTCCAGGCGGCGCTTGATGCAAACGGCCTTCCGCCGACCCAGAACAACCAGCTTCGCTATTTCATCGCGCAGATCCAGTTTCAGCTTGAGAATTATCAGGCGGCGATCCAGGGCCTCAACGCCTGGATCGCGTCGGCGCGGGCCGAAGGCGTGCCGGTTGACGCGAACGCCTATTATCTCCTCGCCGCCGCCTACACGCAGATCACGCCGCCGAACTGGCGCGCCGCGGTCGGCCCCGCTGAACAGACGATCGCTGCGCGCGCGGAGCCGAAAAAATCCGACCACGACCTCTTGAACCTTATCTATTCTGAACTCGGCGAGAATACCAAGCGCGGGCCGCTGCTTGAGAAGATGATCAATCTGTGGCCGGGCGAGCGCTCCTATTGGGTTCAGCTTTCCGGGTTCTATTCGCAGACGGGCAAGGATCAGGACGCGTTTTCGGTTCTTGAAGTCGCGTATCGCGCCGGCCTGCTGTCGAAAGAGTCAGAGCTCATCACGCTCATCAATTACTACTCGTTCTTCGACAATCCGTTCCGCGGCGCCCGCATGATGGAGCGCGAGATCGAGGCGGGCCGCATCGCGCGGAACGTAAAGAAC
>DNZB01000004.1:2339-4824 GCA_003506635.1 Parvularcula sp. | reverse complement strand
GCGCAAGCCTCCGGCGACGGCGAGCTTTTCTATCGCCTCGGGCAGGTGCTGCTCGCTGACGAACAATATGTCGAAGCCGATCGTGCGCTGACGCAAGCGCTCAACAAGGGCGGCCTCAATGCGCAGAAGACCGGCGACGCCTGGCTGCTGATCGGCACCGCGCGGTTCAGCGCGGCAAAGCCCGAAGACTGCAACCAGCGCACGCGCGCGCGCCAGGCTTTCGTCAATGCGCAGCGTTATCCTGCCTCGGCGCGTCAGGCGGGGGACTGGGTGAAATATATCGACGCGATAACGCGGACGCTTGGCGACCAGGACAAGCTGGAGCAGGCGCAGAACGAAGAAGCGCGTCAGGATCAGATGGCGCGTCTCAAGCAGGCGATCCAGGTCTGCCGCCTGCGCGGCGGCGGCGCGGAATGCGCCGCGCAGGAGGCCCAGCTCAAGGCGCTGGTCGATGCGGGGCCCGTAAAGCTCAAGTCCAGCTGTGCCGGCGCTGCGGCGGAGGGTGAACCTTCGGCCGATGGACAGCCCGCGCAACCGGCGCAACCTGAGGGCGGCGCTCAGTAAGCGGATTAGGTCCCCAACGATAAAGGGCGGTCCGCCGGGACCGCCCTTTTTGTTTTTGCGGTGTCAGCAATTACATCGTGTCGTCGAGGATGAACGTCACTTTGAGGACGACGCGGTATTCCCTGATCTTGCCGTTGTCGAGAACGAGCGACTGATCCTTGACCCATGCGCCCTCGATGTTCTTCAGCGTCTTGTTGGCGCGCTCGATGCCGCTTTCGATCGCATCCTTGAAGCTTTTCGGCGATCCGCAGATGATTTCCGATACGCGTGCGACGGCCATAAAACTCTCCTGACAGGTTCAGGGCGCGCCCCACGCGTCGCCCGTTGCGCGAAAAGCGTATCAGGCGCGACAGCCCAAGGCAAAATCAGGCGCGCCGAACCTCGGCGGCGAAACATCCATGCATGGCGTTGTGGGCGTGAATGTAGGCCGCCGCCGGGTTCTCGAAGATCGCTTCAATTTTCGCTTTCGTCTCTGCGCCCTCACGGCCGAGATCCGCGCCGATCAACATGCCGTCCGCATCGAAGATCCTGAGCGCGATGGGCCGCTTTTCCATCACCGGCGGCAGAGCGTCCCGATAGACGCCGGCCGCCGCACAGTCGCGGACATAGATCGCATAGGCCGACCGGTAAGGCGTCGGCGCTCGGTGGCTTTCATAATTGAGCAGCAAGACGCGCTCGCCGGGGTCTGCGTCTTCAAGGCTGATGCGGCAGGGAAAGCCCGGCTTCATGTCGACGATCTTGGCGACGATCCCGCGCGCGGCGAGCGCTTCGTCGGATAGCGCGAAAAGCGGGCGAAACTCAGCAGGGTCGAGGCCGCGGATGATGAATGACATCGATTTCTCCTTCGTAACTCTCAACGAAGATGAGAAAGCGGCCCGCAATCAGCCACCCGAATCTTGCGCCATCGCGCAAACCGCCTGGAATCGACGCGGAGAAAATGGGAGGACTGCGATATCGGACGGACGCCCCGCGCTGCGCACGGTTGCAAATAACAGTTCGCCGTCGGCCGACCATGAAGGGTGTGCGAATGCGCGGCCTTGCGGCGAAAATCGGCAATCCTTCATGCTTGGAAGATGCAAGACATGGAGCGCTGGTTCGCCGCCGCCGTTGGTGACATAGGCGAGATATTTTCCGTCCGGCGCCGGCGCGGGCGTGAAATCATGGCCGCGTCTTTGCGTGAGCCGCGCGAGCGCTCCGGATGCGATGTCGTAGGAATAAACATCATCCTCCTCGCCGGCGCTGTCCCGGCGCGAGAAAAATGTGATCGATCCGCCGTCCGGCGAAAATCTCGGCCAAAAGCTCCTTTCCGGCGACGGTGCGATAATGCGCGCATCTTCGCCGCTTGCCGATGCGAGCCAGATCGCGAACTCCGCCGCGGCTGTCGGCCGGGCCGCATAGGTGAGAAGCTTTCCATCGCGCGAGAGACTCGGTGCGGCAGGATCGACGCCGGCCGCCGGCATCGGGCTCGCTTCGCCGCTTTCCGGATCGATGTCGACAAGCGCCCCGGCGCCGGATGGGGTCGTGATTGCGGCGACAAGCCTTTTGCCGTCTGGCCGCCATGCCGGCGCGCTTGCAAGCGCGCCCTTGAAAGCGACGCGTTGCGGGTCCGCGCCGTCGGAACCGCTGATCCACAGCTCATTCGCCCGATCCTCGTCGCTGTCAGCGAGAAAGGCGAGGCGGCGCCCGTCAGGCGACGGCGCCGGTTCACGCTCCTCAAACGGCGCCGCAAGGACGAGCGTCATTTCCGGCAGGCGCGGAGCGCTTTCGCATCCGTTCGAGAAGATCACGGCCGCCATCGCCGACAGGGCGCGGGCGGAGAGGTCGGCGCTAAGCCGCGGGCCGCTCCAATCGAGGGCTATAGTCAAAGCGCCGCTTCGAGCTCGGGAAGAATCTTGAAGAGATCGCCGACGAGGCCGTAATC
>DNZB01000004.1:0-2021 GCA_003506635.1 Parvularcula sp. | reverse complement strand
TTCGAATCCTTCATCCCCGCAAGGTGCTGGATCGCGCCGGAAATTCCGACCGCGATGTAAAGCTGCGGCGCGACGACCTTGCCGGTCTGGCCGACTTGGGTGTCGTTCGGCATGTAGCCGGCGTCGACCGCGGCGCGGCTCGCCCCGACAGCGGCGCCCAGTTTGTCCGCGATCGGATAAATCAGCTTTTCGAAATTCTCATGGCTGCCGAGCGCACGGCCGCCGGAGATGACGATCTTCGCGGCCGTCAGTTCCGGGCGGTCCGACTTCACGATCTCTTCGCCGACGAAGGAGGAAATCGCCGGGTCGCCCTCGGCGCCGATCTTTTCGATCGTCGCCGAACCCGTCGCTTCAGCGGCCTTGAACGTCGCCGTGCGCACGGTGACGACCTTCTTCGGGTCGGTCGACTGAACGGTCGCGATGGCGTTGCCGGCATAAATCGGACGCACGAAAGTGTCGGCGCTTTCAATGGCGATCGCATCCGAGATCTG
Organism: Parvularcula sp.; assembly: GCA_003506635.1. Classification (GTDB taxonomy): domain Bacteria; phylum Pseudomonadota; class Alphaproteobacteria; order Caulobacterales; family Parvularculaceae; genus Amphiplicatus. The sequence continues at coordinate 1,530 of DNZB01000004.1, read as the reverse complement.
CATGACGTCGAGAAGCGCCGCGACGCGCGGCATGATGTTCTTGCCGTTCGCGGTCGCCGGCGCGACGAAGGCGTCGTAGCTTCCAGCCTTTGAGACGATCAGCTTGGCGACGGGCTCAGCGAGCAGCTTGCCGTAAGCCGCGTCATCTGCATGGAGAACTTTCCTGACGCCAGAAAGCTTTGCCGCCTCAGCAGCGGCGCCGCCGGCGCTATCGCCCGCGACGAGAATGTCGATGTCTCCGCCCAGCTTCTGCGCGGCGGTCACGGCCTTGGCGACGCTGTCGGCGAGCGCGTTGTTGTTGTGGTCGGCGACGACGAGAACGGCCATCAGAGCACCCCCGCTTCATTCTTGAGTTTAGAGACGAGCGTCGCGACGCTGTCGACTTTCGCGCCGCCCGTCCGCTTCGGCGGCTCAGCGACCTTCAACACCTTGAGGCGCGGCGCGGTCGAGACGCCGAAATCCGCGGGCGTTTTGATGTCGAGCGGCTTTTTCTTCGCCTTCATGATGTTCGGCAGGGAGGCGTAGCGCGGCTCGTTAAGGCGAAGGTCCGTCGTGACGACGGCGGGCAGTTTCAGCGCGACGGTCTGGAGGCCGCCATCGACCTCGCGCGTCACGTTCACCTTCTCGCCGTCCTTGATGACTTTCGAGGCGAACGTCCCTTGCGGCCAGCCAAGAAGCGCGGCGAGCATCTGCCCCGTCTGGTTCGAATCATCGTCGATCGCCTGCTTGCCCAGGATGACGAGATCAGGCCTTTCCGCCTCGCATACCGCTTTCAGAAGCTTGGCGACGCTGAGCGGCTCCACCTCGTCGTCGGTCTTGATAAGGAGCCCGCGATCAGCGCCCATGGCGAGCGCCTGGCGGATCTGGTCTTGCGCTTTCTCCGGACCGATCGAGACGGCGATCACCTCGGCCGCGACCTTCGCCTCAAGAAGGCGCACGGCCTCCTCGACGGCGATCTCGTCGAACGGGTTCATCGACATTTTCACATTGGCGAGATCGACGCCCGTCTGGTCGGACTTCACGCGGACCTTGACGTTGTAATCGATGACGCGCTTCACCGGCACGAGGATTTTCATCGGCGGGACCCTTGGAAATTCAATGGGTTAGGGGAGAAATGTCTCCGAAATCGCGGCGGACCTTAGCGGCGGGGGCGCGCGGTTTCAACGCACATCGGCGCCGCAGGCGGGGCGATTAGAATGCTGTTCAGGAACGCTTTTTCCCCGCCGCCGCGAAGTGCTCGGACGCCGCCTTGAGGTACGCGCTGCGCCCGCTCGTCAAATAGGGCGCGATCTGGAGGATGGTTGCGTAGACGGCGTCGTTGATGCGCGCGCGGTCGGATTTTTCGGGCTCCGTCACTGTGCGATATTGCAGCCAATAGGTGAAATGCGCAGCGATGCGCTCGGCGAGGCGGTCTTTCTCGTCGACCTGAAACGCGACGAGTTTCTGCTCCTCCAGCGACGACAACACCGACAAGGTTTTCGCGCGTTTCAGCGCCAACAGCCGCGCAAGCCGCGGGCGCAAATGCGCGCA
>DNZB01000006.1 GCA_003506635.1 Parvularcula sp. | reverse complement strand
GCGGCCAGAACCGAAGCCGCCAGCGCCCGCAGCGTCGCCAGCGGCGCCCTGCTGAAACTGGCGCGGATCGAGCCAGGTTTCAGTTCGCCGATATTGGCGCGAACCCTTGCGGCATCGGGATGTGAAAATTCATCACTCGGCGCAAACAGCGTCCGGACCTCAAGGTCGAGCCCGGCCGCCTCAAGCGACAGGATCTCGTTGAGGATGAATGTCTCGGAAAGCTTCGGGAATCGCTTGACGAGAACGAGGATCGGGGCGGCGCCGTTCATCTGCGAAGTGCGAAATGGGCGGTCGTTGCGGCGTAGGCCGGCGGCGCGAACCGTTGCGCATGCGCGGCGATAAAGGGCAGGCCGTCGAGCGGCAGCGATCGCCGCGCCGCAAGCTGGGCGTCGCCATTGGCGATCATGGCTTCAACTGCCGCACCAAGCCGCTCCGGCGTCATGGTGTCCGGATGCAAGCACTCGATCATGCCGCAATCGGCGAACCGCGAAGCGCGGAGCCACTGCTCCAATACAGGCCGAACACGAGGGACGATGACGGCGGGCCGGCCCAACGACAGGATTTCACAAACGGAGTTGTACCCGCCCATCGACACCACGTAGTCTGCGGCGTTCACGCAAGCGTTCATGTCGTCCGCGAATTCCTGGTGGAACGCGAAGGGCGTGTCGGCCATCATCCGGGCGATTTTCCGGCGTTCGTCGGACGCGAGTTCCGGCCCTGAGATGATCCAGGAGAAATAGGGCGCCCCGGCCGGCCATTTGCGCAGCGATTCGACATAGGTCGAAATCAGCGCCGCGCCGTCGGCGCCGCCGCCCGCTTGAACGAGAACGATTTTCTCATCCTTAAGGCCAAGTCTGGCGCGAATGTCCGCAGCGCTCGCCTTGCCGTTCTTGCGGCGCAGGAAGCCCGCATAGCGGATCATTCTCGCGGTTTCGGAAGGAAATTCATATTCGCGGGCGACGTCGAAGATTTTTCGGGCGCCGACGACAAGAATGTCGTCATAAAAACGTGCGACCTGCTCGTGATAGCCATTGCGGCGCCAGACATCTCTGGTGACTTCCGGCGCATCGAGAATGTCGCGCAGGACGAGCGAGATATGCGGCGGCGCCAGCCGGCGCGAGAGAATATCGAGCATCGGCTCAAGCTCGCGCATGACGCCGAGCGGCTTCTTGTCGACGAGCACCAGATCGGGTTCGAAGTCGATAGCAGCGGTCGCGATGAGACCCGCACGCATTCGCTTAACGCTGTCGATGTCCAGCCGCAGATGTTTGACGTCATAGCGCCCGACATCGGTCCGGTTCAGGCACGGAAGCTTCACATAATCGACGCGGTCCGAGAGGCGAAACGCATGCAGCATCGGCGAGCCGGTGATGATGAGAACATTGCTCGCGGGGTCTTGTTCGACCAGCGCCTCGGCGATCGTCGCCATGCGCCGGATGTTCCCGAGGCCGTATGTGTCGTGCGAGTAGATAAGGATTCGCATGGCCGTTGGCTCCCGGGCGGCCCGGCAGGTTGTCGGACACTCGGAAGGATGACGATTTCATGACAGAATTATTCCCGGTTCCGCGAAAAAATGGCCGGAATATCAGCCCGCGAACGATAGTTCGCGTTGGCCGGAATAAAGAGCGACCCCGGAACGTCGTCAATTTTCCGGCTTTCCGAAATCTTCCGGGCCAGTGGCAGCCGGAAATGATTCGGCGTGGTCATTGTGTCGATCGCCGCGCTGGAGACGTGTTCAGCTACGGCGGGAAAGGCGCTGCCGTCTGCGCATTTCGAATTCGTCGGAGCGCGCCCCGTATAACCGACGAGGGGTCAGCCGACGCGTCCGCGAATTTTAGACGGGGACGATCGGTTGCTTTGCGGCCCTTCACAGCATCGAGCTGGATAGACTGCGTCCGAGTACGCGCGTATTCGGCGGCGATTAGTTGATCGCGCTGCGCGGGCTTGCCTTGCACTCGTCCTTACGCGCCTCAGCGTTACGCGGAACGCCCGCTGCAAGACGCGGCCCGGACGCTTTGCGGGCCGCGCGGCCCTGCGAACCACTTCGCGCGTTTAGAACCGCGCAGGGCGACGTCTTTCAGTAATCGTTTGCGATTACTGAATGCGCAAGTCAGTTGAAATTCGCGCGGAGAGTTACGCCGACATAGCGGCTGGCGTCGCGCGGGATGTGCAGACGTTGGCCGTTCGACGTGTTTAGCGTGACATAGCTGTCGTCGAGCAGGTTGTTGACGTGGAACGTCAGGCGATAATTGTCGTCCGCGTCCGAGAAGCCGAGACTTAGATCCACAAGGCTATGCTGTTCGATTGGGCCGCCATTGCCGAGATCGGAGAATTGGTCGCCCTGATAGGACCATGCGCCGCGCAGATGCGCTTGCGTGCCCATGAAGAAGGGCGCCGTCCATTCGCTGACGATCGAAGATGACCAGCGCGGCGCCAGCGGCAACCGGGTTTCGTTTAGCGCCGAGGGCGCGTTGGTGAGCGGGTTCGGATTGAACGCCTTCACCTCGGCGTCCGTGTATGCGACGCCGCCGGTGACCGTCCACCAATCGGTCGGCGTGAAGACGCCGTCGACCTCAAAGCCGGCGGTGGAGACTTTACCGGCGTTCGTCAGGTTGGTGATGATGGTGCCGTTGAGCAGCACGAAATTGTTCGCCTGGAAGCCGTCATAGACGGCGTAGAAGCCGGCGACATTGAGTTGGAGGCGGTCGTCGAACATGCGCGACTTGAAACCGGCTTCGTAGGAGTTCGAAGTCTCAGCGCCGATCGGCACGGAATTGGTCGGCGCCGTGTGATTGAAGAAGACATTGAACGCGGGGCCCTTGTAGCCGCGCGAATAGCTGGCGTAGCCCATCACGCCATCGGTGAAGTCATATTGCGCGATCACGCGGCCGGAGAAATTTGAATTGTCGGTTTCGCCGGCGGAAATGTTCGTGCCGTTACCCGGCGGCGTCGCGCTGGTCAGGCCGCCGGCCGGATTGCCCGAAACACCGGGTCCGGTCGCTGGAAGTCCGGTGGCGAGATTGACGCCCGGCGCGCGTTCATGGGTGAATTCGACGTCGTCGCGCGTCCAGCGTACGCCGCCGATCATGCGAAAGGCGTCCGTAAGGTTCCAGGTCGCGTTGCCGAAGAATGCGTAGTTCGTCATTTCGACGTCGCTGAAGGAATTCGCGGTCGGGAAAATCGTGTTGACCGTATCCGTGACATCGCAGGGCGTCGCGCCGCTTGGGGCGACCGGAAGGGTCGACGTCGCGCAGGTGATATCGTCACGAAGGAAGAATTGCGTGTTGTCAGACCGCCAGACAAAGCCGCCAAGGACATAGGAAACAGTCTGGTCCTGCGGCGAAGCCAGGCGCGCCTCGAAGGAATATTGGTCCGTCTCCACGATGCCGCGGTCGTGGAGCTGCGCTGTGCCGACGATCGCGCGCGGCAGGAAGTCGCCTTCGCGCACTTCAACGTTTTCCCAGTTCCGATAAGCGCCGATCATCGTCAGCGTGTGATCAGAAAACATCGTGAAGTCGCCCTGCAGCGAGGCGCCCCAGGTCGTATCTTCCGTCGTGGTGACGAGGTTGTGGTTGACGACGCGCTGGTCTTCGCCGCGGGCCGTCGGAAATCCGAGTTCGGCGTCGAGCACGGGTCCGCGCGAAACCCCGGTGATTTCCGCGCAGCAGTCATCGTCGGAGCGCGCGAAGTCGACGGCGAGCCTGACGCTTGCGGCGTCCGACGGATCGAAATCGAGCACGAAGCGCGAGCCCCACCGCTCGTAGCCGTTCACGCGCTCGTCGCCGCCGTTGAAGATATTGGTGATATGGCCGTCGAAATAGCCGTAAAAGCCGGTAAGGCGCGCCGAGAGCGTGTCAGTCAGCGGACCGGCGACGCTGCCCTTGGCGCGGTATTCGCTTTCCTCCCACAGACCGAGATTGATTTCGCCTTCAAGTTCGTCCGTTCCGCCTTTCGTCACGATGCTGACGACGCCGGCCGAGGCGTTCTTGCCGAAAAGGGTTCCCTGCGGCCCGCGCAGCACCTCAACGCGCTCAATGTCATAGAGGTCGGCGAAGGCCTGTCCGGAGCGCGAAAGAACGACGCCGTCGACAACTGTCGAAACTGACGGTTCCGCCGCGATCGAGAAGGATATCGTGCCGACCCCGCGCAGGAAGACCGCCGAGTTCGCGTTCGTCGTTCCCTTACGGAAGTTGAGTGAGGGAACAATCTGGTTAAGGTCTTCAAGATTGACGACCGTCGCATCGAGGAGCTGGTCGCCGCTGAGCGCAGTGACGGCGATGGGAACCGCCTGCAAATTCTGTTCGACGCGCTGCGAGGTGACGACGATCTCATCGACCTGCGCAAACGCCGGAGCGCCCATCAGGATCACAGCGACGACGACGCTCGTCGAATTGCCGAATGCTTTCTTCATCTTGCACCTCCCGCTTGCCGTCGCCGTTCGAGCGACCCCTGTTGTCCGCCTTGACGGGCAAACTTATAGCTGACATGTCTTATATAACACTTGGGCGGCCGTCGCCGTCAATAAGCAATGGACGCAGGGGCCGCGCTCCCGGGGCTGCGTCTCAGAAGGCGGGCCGCGGGCACAAGGTGCTGAAGTGATTGATAAAATTCTCTTCGTTGACGCCGGAAACTATTCTCGCTCTCCGGCGGCGGAAGTGATCGCAAAGACGCACTTTGAAAAGAACCTGCGGGGCCTTGCTGTGGTGTTTTCCTCGGCGGGCCTTAAGGACAAGCATGTCGGTGGTGGCGCAGATCCGCGCACGATCGAGGAATGCGCGCGCCGCGGCTATGACCTCTCGGCCTTCCGCTGCCGGCAGATCGGCGCGGCGGACTTCAACCGGTTTGATCTCATTCTTGCAATGGACCGCTCAAACCTCGAAGGACTTGAAGCATTGAGACCTGCGGGCGCCCGCGCGCGGCTTGATCTCTTCATACCAGACGGAGAGGTGCCTGATCCCTTTTTCGGCGGCGCCGACGGATTTGTCGTCGCAATCGGCCTCATCGAAAGGCGCATTGCGGAACTGGCGACGGAAATGGCGCGCGGCGTCTGATCAACGGCGCGCGCAGTCGGCGACGGCCGCGTCGAGGCGGTGGAGCCAGCGGTCGCCGTATTTTTCGACATACCACGCGCGCATCGGCGCGGCCGCCGCTCGAAACGCGGCGCGCTCGTTCGCGGTGGGTGCGTGGATCGACCCGCCCTTCGCCTTAAAGCGTTCAAGGGCGCTTTGCTGGCGCTCTTTCGGCAGCGCACGCGTCACGTGCTGAAGCGCCGCAAAACCCTCTTCGAGAATCGGTTTGAGATCGGGAGGGAAGGCGCGCCAGCGCGCGTCCGAATACCACCACATCGCGCCCATATAGGCGTGATTGTCGAGCGTCACATATTTGACGTGCTCTTCAAGCCGCATCCCGACGATATCCTGGATGCTGTTCTTCGTGCCCTCGACGACGCCGGTCGCGAGCGCGAGATAGAGCTCGGAAAAGGCGATCGGCGTCGGATTGGCGCCGAGCGCGCGCACCATTTCCTGCTCAAGTTGCGCGGGCGTAGTGCGAATTTTGAGGCCTTTGAGATCCGCCGGCGAGGTGATGGGACGCGCGACGGTCGCAAAGTCGCGCCAGCCGCCGGTATTGCCGATCGTCATCAGCCGCAAGCCGAGGCCGCGCGACAACGTCTCGGAGCGCAGATCCTGAAGGATCGGCCCGTCAAGTACGCATTCAGCGACGGCGTCGCCGTCGAAGACGTAAGGAAGCTCAAACGCCTGTCCTTCTGGGAAAAAATTCCCGAACCCGCCGAAGGTCGTCATGAAGACGTCGAGAACGCCGCCTTGCAGATATTCGATGCATTCGCGCTCGCCGCCGCAGAACTGGCCGGAGGTGTAGATCTTGACGGCGATGCGCCCGCCGGCGCGGCTTTCGACATAGTCTTTGAGCGCGCGCGCTCCGGCGAAGTCCTCATCGTCCTTTGAGGCGAGAATGCCGATGGAAATGACCTGTTCCGGCCGGTCGCCGCGGCTGGCGACTACGCCCCACAGGAAGAGCGCTGCGAAGATGACGAAGACGGCGTTCAGCGTGCGTTTTCCGTCCATCGCGTCACGCAAAGCCGAGCATGCGCGGCAGCGTCGTCACGATCGCCGGCGCATAGGTGATGAGAAAGATGATCGAAGCGTGCATCAATAGATAAGGCGCCATCTCAAGCGCGATCGCCGCCGGCTTTTCTCCCGATACGGAGGAAGCGACAAAAAGCACGAGCCCCATCGGGGGCGTCGCAAGGCCGACCGTGACGTTGACGCACATCACGACGGCAAAGTGCAAGGGATCGACGCCGAGGGCGACGAACATCGGCCCGAGGACCGGCCCGAGGATGAGGATCGCCGGCCCCGCGTCAAGGAACATGCCTACGATGAATAGCAGCAGGTTAACGAGAAGAAGGAGGAGATAGACATCGGTCGTCACGCCGGTCAGCAGCGCGGCGAGGCTTTCCGCGAGCCCCGACACCGTCACGATCCAGGCGAAGGAGACGGCTGCGCCGACAAGCAGCAGGACGACGCCGGACTGCGCCGCCGATGTGACGAATACGCGCGGCAAATCGGCGACCTTCAGCGTACGCATGATGAAGATGCCGACGACGAGCGCATAGACGCAAGCGACCGCCGCCGCTTCGGTCGGCGTGAAGGCGCCGCTGAGAACGCCGCCGAGAAGTACGACCGGCGTCATCAGTGCGGGCAATGTTTGCGTCAACGCCTTGCCGCGTTCGCTCCAGGTCGCTTCACGCTCGGCCTTCGGAAATCCGCGGCGGTGCGCAAGCGCCATCGTCACCAGCATCAGGCCCCCTGCCATCAGTACGCCGACGACCGCCCCCGCGGCGAACAGCGCGGCCACCGAAACATTCATGACGAAGGCGTAGAGGATCATCAGTCCAGAAGGCGGAATAACCGGTCCAAGGATCGCCGCCGCCGCGGTTACGGCGGCGGAATAGCGCCGCGAGTAGCCTTCCTTCACCATCTCCGGGACCAGCATCTTGCCGACGGCGGAGGCGTCGGCGACCGCCGACCCCGAAAGACTCGCAAAGAGCATCGAGGTGACGATATTCACCTGCGCAAGGCCGCCGCGCACATGCCCGATCATCGCCTTTGCGAAACGGAAGATTGCGGCGGTGACGCCGCCCGAATTCATCAGCTCCCCGGCGAGAATGAAGAACGGCACCGCCATCAGCGGAAAGGAATCGATGCCGTTGTAAAGCCGGGCCAGGATCGCCGGATAAAACTGATGCTGATCGTCGAGCGCGAGGCTTAGGCCCGGCCCAATCAGCAGCGCAAAGACGATCGGCGCGCCGGCGATCAGCAGAAGGAGAAAGATGAAAATGTATGCGACCGACACCGGCTTACTCACCCGTTGGCGGCGCGGGTCGATGCGGTGCGGCCGGGTCGCGCGCGCCCGTCAAAAGCTCGCGGAGCTGGCGCAGAAAAACTTCAGCGCCGGCCAGCATCATCGCGCCGAGCGCAACTGGCATGATCATGTAGACATAGCCCGTCGTGACGGGGAGCGTCGCCATCCGGCTTTGGAGGCCGCGCGCGACGAAGCCAAGGCTTTCGCGAAAGAGAATGATCAAGATCCAGAGCACGAGCGCGCTGACCGCGAGTTCCACGGCGAATCGCACGCGCGGCGCCATCGCTTCGAGAAACATGTCGACGCCGACATTCGCCCCGGTCCGGAGCGCCCATGGCGCGACAAGAAAGGCGCTCCACACCATCAGCGACTTTGAGAGCTCCTCCGTCCACGACAGGGAGCTGTTGAAGATGTAGCGACTGACGACCTGCAACATGATGACGAACAGCATGGCGGCGAGGACGCCGCCGGCGATCGCGCGCCCTCCATGCGCGATGCGCGTATTGACGGCCGCGAGCGCGCCGATGGCGAAGTTCATTTGGCCTCCCGTCGGCGCTCTTTTCTTGCGGCGCCATCGTCGTCGTCGAATCGGCGGGGCAATCCCGCCCTACGCCAGCCAGTACTCGGCGCCGGCCGCCGCCGCCTCGGTTGTCTCTGATTCCGGGCCGAGCGGAATGCGCACGCCCGCGCGCGCGAAGACGGCGATCTCGTCGAGCGCAAGCGTGAGGCGGTGCGTGCGCCCGCCCGCAAACCGCGCGCCATCCGGAAACCGCCGCCAGTCTCCGTCTGGCAGATAAACATGCACGGTGTTGTCGGCGCGGAGGCAAGGCGCGACAAGAAGATCGTCGCCGAAAAAGAACTGGTCCTCGAAGGCCCACGCTTCCGGCTCGCCGGGGCATGCGAGCGCCATCGCACGCTGCACGGGGAGGCCGCTCGCCGCGGCGTCGGCGACCGCTTTCTCGATGTAGGGGAGGAGGCGATAGCGCAGGCGCAGCGCCGCCATCGCGGCGGCTTCGGCGTCGGCCCCGTAAGTCCACGGCTCGCGGGCGCCGATGCCGTGAAGGCGCATATGCGCGGAAAAGACCGCCGCCTGCGCCCAGCGAACGTAAAGGACGGGATCGCGCGTGTCGCCGTAGAAGCCGCCGACATCGGTCGCGTAGAATGGCGCCCCCGTCATGCCCCAGGAAAGCCCGCCGCGCAAACTCGCCGCCAGCCCTTCAAAGTCGGCCTGCGGATCCCCGCCCCATTGCGAGGGAAAGCGCTGGCATCCCGTCCACGCGGCGCGGCTGAACAAGAACGCGCCCGATCTGCAATAGCGCGCCGCCGCCTCATAAACGCACTTGTTATAAAGATAGGCGTAAACGTTATGGAGCGCATGACCGCGCTCGCCGTTCGATGCGACCATGCCTTCGAGGACCTGCTCGCCGAAATCGGCTTTGATCATGTCGACGCCGATGTCAAAGAGGTCCTTGTGCCGGTCGCGCCAGAAAGAGTAGGCCTCAGGATGCGTGAAGTCGACGAGGCCCGAAGTCGGCAAGGGAGTCAGCACCGGACCCCAGGCCTCGGCCTCCCATTCGTAGCGCCACGGCTCGCCGGTCGCGGCGTCCTTGAGGAGCCAGCCCTTCTTCGCCATCTCGTCAAAAAGCGGGCTTTTCGTGGAGACCAGCGGATATTCCCAGACGCAAACCTTAAAGCCGAGCGCTTTCAGTTCGCCGACGACCGCTCCCGGGTTGCGATAGCGCTTTTTGTCCCATTCAAAGGCGAAGCGCGTGTCGGTGTCCTGCCAGGCGCGCCCGTCAAAGGTGATGACGTCGCACGGCATCTTGCGCGCGCGCACCTCGCGCGCAACGGCGAGGATTTCATCCGCCGTGCGGTAATAGGCTTTGGAGAGGATGACGCCGAGGCTCCAGCGCGGGGGAACAGGCGCGCGCCCCGTCAGCGCCGTATACTGACCAATGATGTCGGCGCCAGTCGCGCCGCTGAACACGAAAATGTCGAGCGCTTCATCCTCGACGTGGACGCCGTAAGCGCGCTGCGACCACGGGCCGAATCCGACGCCGTGCGTCGCTGGCGCCGGCGTGTGAACGAAAACGCCCCAGCCGGCCGGCGACCATGCGAAAGGCGCGTTCTTGTAGGAAATCTCGGCATTGACGCCGAGCGCGTCGCTGTTCCACGACCGGATGAGCTGACCGCGCTTGTCGAGCGGGCCCCATTTTTCGCCAAGGCCGTAAACCTGCTCGCCGGACGCCAGCTCGAAATGCGCAAGCCAGCCGCCGGGGGTGCGCGCGAAGGGCGGCAGGCGCAGCTTGCGGACGAAATGTCCGTCGCTTGCCGAGCGCTGGATGGTCCGTCCGCCCTTGTCGAGCGTAAAGGCGAGCGTCTCGGCGTCGATTTTCAGGCGCAACCCGGCGCCTTCGACGATGATGGCCGTTCCTTCAACGGTTACATCCGCGTGCGCGGGCGCAGGCGCGGCGATGAGGAGGCCGTAATCGTTCCGGCGTTCGCCGAAGCGGATGCGCGCGCCGAAATCGTGCAGCGAAAGGCGCATCGACCCGAGCTGCGTCTCGATCCGCACGACGCCGTCTTCGACAACGGGGGCCGCGATCACGGGCGATAGCGGATGGCGGCTCCATTGCGGCGAAACGGGATTGAAGCCGGTGGCCGTCATGCGATTTCGAGCACCGGGAGGCTGAGCGACGAGGCGACGCCTTTCAGGGCGGCGCGATGGTCGCCATAAGCGATCGCGAAATGATGTTCGAGCGCTTCATCCATAATGGCGCGAAGCGCTTCAGAGAGAGGCCGCGAAAAACGGAAGACTCCGGAGGTTCCGGTGAACGCCATTGGCCGGCGGATGAACTCGCCCTCGCCGATTACGAGCTTGGTTTCACCCCGCGCCTGCGACAGCCGGGCGAAAGTGAAGCGTCCGGGCTTCAAGGGAAACTGATGCAGCAGCGGCATCTTGCGGTTGGTGTGGATAGTCGCTTCGGGTTGCGCCTCCGGATCGCACATCGAAAGGGGCGCCAGGCCGCAATGCCAGAAGACGCCCGTGCCGTCCGCCTCATCAACGTCGACAAGGTCGGCCATCCAGGCCGGCTCATCGGCGAGTTCCTGCAGCATCAGCGCGGTGAACGATCCGTAGACGTCCGCTTCGCATGCCGATGGCACGCGCATTTCGTTCATCATCGCCATCGGCCCGCAGGCCGCGCAGCCGTACTCTGTGAAGGTCTCCGGCCAACAGCGCACCGCTAGGCCCTTCGCTCCGGTGTCGCGACTGATATCGTCAAGCGCGCAGAAGACGCGGAGCGAACGGTCAAGCTGCGCCTGATCGACCGCATCGAGCCCGGCGAGCGCCTCGCGCGCGCGCTGCTTCACTTGCGCGGCGCGCGGTTCAGGGATCGCCTTCGCGCGCTCGAACAGCTCGGAAAGCGGCACGCGATTGACTCGCACCCCTGCGAGACCCCGCAATTCGTTCTCATTGAACTCACAAGTGTCAAAACCCGCCGGATGCTCGCCGACGACGCTGATCGCGGCGCCATGCAAGCGCTCAAGCGCCGCCGCACCGGCAGTCGATTCAGCCTTGATGCGCGCCGCTTTTGACGCGCGCGTGGTCGCCGGCGCCGCGAAGGCGCGAAGACTGTCAGCAAGGC
>DNZB01000008.1:14845-16683 GCA_003506635.1 Parvularcula sp. | reverse complement strand
CAGGGCGGCTCGACGCTGACGCAGCAGCTCGCCAAGAACCTGTTCCTGTCGCCGGAGCAGACCTACGTGCGCAAGGCGAAGGAAGCGATGCTCGCCTTCTGGCTCGAAGGACGCTACTCGAAGGACGAGATCCTCTCGCTATATCTCAATCGCATCTATTTCGGCGCCGGCGCTTATGGCGTCGAAAGCGCGGCGAAGACTTATTTTAATAAGTCGGCGCGCGACGTGTCGCTTGCGGAAGCCGCGATGCTGGCGGGGCTGCCGAAATCGCCCTCGACGCTCGCGCCGACGCTCAATCCCCTCGGCGCGCAGGACCGTGCGGGCGACGTCATCGCCAATCTGCGCGAGACGGGCGCCATCACCGAATTCGAGGCGCGCGAGGCGTTGAAGCGACCGGCGAGCGTCGCGTCAGAATCGGAAAATGCCGGCGTCGGCTGGTTTTTCGACTATGTGGCGGAACAGGCGCGCGCGATCGCAGGACCGGCGAATTACGACGTCGTCGTCAGAACGACGCTCGACCAGAAACTCCAGCGCGACGCGGAAGCGGCGATCCGCAGCGTACTGACGGTCGAGGCTAAGGTCGACGGCGCGCTGCAATCGGCGCTCATCGCCTATGACAATGACGGCGCCTTGCGCGCCATGGTCGGCGGGCGAAGCTATCTTGAAAGCCAGTTCAACCGCGCGACGCAAGCCAAGCGCCAGCCAGGGTCGGCGTTCAAGCCGGTCGTCTACGCGGCCGGCTTTGAAAACGGCCTGACGCCGCAGACGCGCATGGTCGACCAGCCGATCAATATCGCCGGCTGGAAGCCGGAAAATTACGACCGGCAATATCGCGGCGCGATGCGCATAACGGAGGCGGTCGCGCGCTCGATCAACACGATCGCGGTGCAGGTCTCGGAAAAGGTCGGGCGCGCGAAAGTCATCCAGATGGCGCGCCGTCTCGGCATTTCGTCGGAGATCCCCGCGGGCGAGGCCGGCATCGCGCTTGGCGGATTTTCAGCAAGCCTTGAGGAATTGACCGCCGCCTATCTTCCATTCGCGGATGGCGGCCTCGGCGTTCGCCCCTATGCGATCGAGGAGATCGCCGATGGGCGCGGCAAGGTCCTCTTCAGCCGCACGCCCCGCCAGCCCGCCGCGATCCTCGACAAGAAGGTCGCGGAAAACGTCACCCATGTTCTCTATCAGGTGATGACGAGCGGCACGGGCCGCCGGGCGAGCCTCGGCAATCGGCAAGCAGCCGGAAAGACGGGCACGACGAATGATTGGCGCGACGCCTGGTTCATCGGCTACACGGCGCAAATGACTGCGGGCGTCTGGGTCGGCAATGACGATTTCCAGCCGATGGACAAGGTGACGGGCGGCACCCTGCCGGCGGCGATCTGGAAGAATTTCATGACCGCCGCGCACCAGGACCTGCCAAGAAAGCCGCTTGCGGGCGCTTATCCCGCCGCCGCCTATTCCGAAGGCGGGCGGCTCCTTTCCTATTACCTCGACGTGCTCGAAGGCTTCCGGCGCGTCCGGCGCGACGGGAATGAAGAGCGCGGGCTAAGCGATTAACGCCCCTAAATCGCCCTTTCCTCAACACATTCTGAACGAAGGGCGGCGATAATCTGGCGGCGTCATGGCTGTCGGATGGGGATCATGCGTCGCGCGCCGGAGAAGGCGGAAGGCGTTCACGCCTTTCTGAAAGACCCAATACCCTGCTGCGCGGAATCAGGGCGGGCGATCGCCCCGCGCGGCGATTATGACATTGATCAGGGGACGGACGGCGTCGCCCTGTGCAGCTGCGCGACGAAGAACCGCTTCACGCTGACCTTCGACGCCTATCTCCAGCACCT
>DNZB01000008.1:1983-14455 GCA_003506635.1 Parvularcula sp. | reverse complement strand
AGGCGCCATCTCGCGCGTCGATGGTTCAGGAGCTGGGTCCCGGGTTCCGCGCAAGTGCGCGGCCCCGGGATGACGTCGGAGCGGGCCTTCACGCCCTCTCCCGCGTCTTCATGAATTTGACCTTCGGGTTCTTCTGTTCGGCATAGCCCGCTTCCCAGGCGGAGCGGGCGAGATAGACCGGCGAGCCGTAGCGGTCATGGGCGATCGCCGTGCCGTTGAGGCCGATGAACGTCTTGATCGCTTCCGCCTCGCCGCCGAGCCATCTTACGGCTTCGAATCCGCAAGTCTCCATCGCGGCCGCGACGCCGTATTCGGCTTTGAGCCGCTCCTCGATCACGTCGAGCTGCAAGGCGCCGACGACGCCGACGTAAAAGTCGCCGCCGATCGCCGGGGTGAAGACTTGCGCGGCGCCTTCTTCGGCGAGGGCCGTCATCGCGCGCTTCATCTGCTTTGACTTCATCGGATCGTCGAGACGCACGCGGCGGATGATCTCCGGCGCGAAATCGGGAAGGCCGGTGAACCTGATCCCGTCGCGCTCCGACAGCGTGTCGCCGACGCCGAGCGCGCCATGGTTCGGAACGCCGACGATGTCGCCGGCGACCGCTTCCTCGGCGAGATTGCGTTCCTGCGCCAGGAAGAAGATCGGGCTGTTGACCGCGAGCAATTTGTCCGTACGCGACACTTTCAGCTTCATGCCGCGCCGGAACTCGCCGGAGCACAGGCGCACGAAAGCGATGCGGTCGCGGTGGTTCGGATCCATGTTCGCCTGCACCTTGAAGACGAAGCCGGCGACGTCCGCCGCATCCGGCGCGATGGTCTCGTCGCCGGCCTTCTGCGCGCGGGGGCAAGGCGCAAAGCGGGCGATGTCGCGCAGGAGTTCGGCGACGGAAAACTCCTTCAGCGCGCTGCCGAAATAAATCGGCGTCAAGGCGCCGTCGCGATAGCTTTCAAGATCGAACGGCGCGTAGCCTTCTCGCGCTAGCGCCATGGCCTCGCGCGTCTCGTCCGCGACATCGCCCGCAAGCGCCGCAAACTGGGGATCGGTCGGGCCCGCGATCTCGATCGCCCGCTCAAATTTGCCGCCTTCGCCGCCAAGGAGGAAACGGTCATGCGCGATGTCATAACATCCCTTGAAGCGCCCGCCGGTTCCGACCGGCCAAACGCGCGGGGATACGTCGAGCGCCAGCTGGTCGGCGATTTCGTCGATAAGGTCGAAGGGGTCGCGCCCCTCGCGGTCGACCTTGTTGATGAAGGTCATGATCGGGATGTCGCGCAGGCGGCAGACCTCGAAAAGCTTCCTCGTCTGGCTCTCGATGCCCTTCGCGGCGTCGATCACCATCACCGCGCTGTCGACGGCGGTTAGCGTTCTGTAGGTGTCCTCCGAAAAATCCTCGTGGCCGGGCGTGTCGAGCAGGTTGAAGACGCACCCTGCGTGCTCGAACGTCATCGCCGAGGTCGTCACCGAAATCCCGCGCTTCTGCTCGATCGCAAGCCAGTCGGAGCGCGCCCGGCGCCGGTCGCCGCGCGCCTTCACCTCGCCCGCAAGCCGGATCGCGCCGCTGAAGAGAAGCAGCTTCTCGGTCAGCGTCGTCTTTCCGGCGTCCGGGTGCGAGATGATCGCGAAAGTGCGTCGATTGAGATAGGTCGATGTCATGGGGCGCAGGAGGGGTAATGATTGCGGGCTCTCTGCGGGTTTCATCAGACCGGGTCAAGCAGCATGGCCGTCACCCCGGACGGCTAAGCCGATCCGGGGCCCATCTCCCGAAACTCTCTGCCGCGCGCGCGAGTCATTCAGAAGATGGACCCGGGGTCGCGCCAGGGGGCGCGCCCCGGGGTGACGGAACGATAATAATCAGTACAAAGACAACAATTAAACGAACCGCGCCAGCGACAAAAACCTGAAGTGCTGCGGCGTCTCGCCGTCGAGAGCCATGGCGGCGAGCGCCTCGCCGAGGGCGGGCGAGAATTTGAAGCCGTGCCCTGACAATCCCGCCGCGAAGACGACGCGGTCGGAAAGAGGGTGGCGGTCGATCAGGAAGTGGTGGTCCGGCGAAACCTCATAGAGGCAGCGCTGGAACTTTCCCGGACGGCCGGCGAGGGCCGGAATGCGGGCGGCGAGGAACGCGTCGATCGCCTCGCTTTCGCCCGGTTCGGGCGCGTCGCCGCGGTCTTCAGGCCGCGCGATCGCGTGGCCGCCTGAATGTTCCGCGACCTTGACGCCGTCGCCGTCGATCGCCGGAAAGCCGTAAAAGAAGCGGCCGTCCTCTTCCTCGACCGCGAAACACGCGAAACGCCCAAGGGCGAAACCCTCCGTCTGCGGACGACGCCAGAAGAGCGTGCGCGGCCACGGCTTCACGTCCGCCTTCGGAAGATTCAAAAGTCCGTTCGCCCAGGCGCCCGCGGTGATGACGGCGCGGTCGAAAATCTCCGCGCCCGCCGCCGTTTCGACGCTGACGCCCTCCGCCGCAGGCGTCCAGCCGAGAACCGGCGTCGCGGGGCGCAAGGACGCGCCGGCGTCCCTTGCCAGCCGGATCTGAGTCTCAACGGTTTTCCCCGCCATCACGAATCCCGCTTCGCGTTCGAAATAGGCGATGAAATGCGACGGCAATGTGAGTTGGGGATGCGCGTGCGCGATGTCGGAGGCGCTGAGCTGCGCGACGGGAAGATCATGGTCGGCGATCGCTTTGGCGAGGCCTTGCATGAAGCCGCCGCCGGGCGCGCCCGCCTGCAAGACGCCGGTTTCGTGAAACAGCGTTTCGCCGCTCTCCGCCTCCAGGGATTTCCACAGAGCGTAAGCGCGCTGGAGGATCGGCACGTAATCCGGATGCTCGAAATAAGCGATGCGGAAGAGCCGCGTCGCGCCATGCGAGGACCCGCGGTCATGACCGAAGCCGAACTGCTCGAACAGCGTCACCCGAGCGCCGCGCCGGGCAAGATGCATGGCTGCGGCCGAGCCCGCCATGCCCGCGCCGATCACCGCGACGGACGGACCGGTAGACGGTTTCATCGGCGCGCTCCCCTTCGGCCGCTCGCACGCGGCGAGCGTCGCTGCGGCGGCGGCCCCGGCAAGAACCGTCCGACGGCTCGGCGTCGTCATGGTCTACCCCGTTTTCGCTACGGCGGTTCATTCTCACGATCCGGCCGCGATGGCCAGAAACAACGAATTTTGCGTCTGCGAACCTTGACGCGGCCGCGCGCGTCCCCAAATCCCCGCGCGGGAACGCCCTTTGGTCGGGAAAGCGGGCCCTCGAAATCTTGGCGAGCCGTAAATGGGGAGCGCGGATCGGCGTTGATCTGCGCGACATGGGCTCGCCGTAGACAGTGTCGGGGACGATAGACCATGGCCGCGGGCGCGCCGGAAGACTTCAAGATCGCCAAGGTCGCAGGATTTTTCCTGCGGATTTTAGGTCCTGAGAAGGATTTCTACATCCTTGCGGTCGTTTACGGCGCCGGCATCAGCCTGATGTCGCTGGCGACGCCGATCTCCGTGCAGATGCTCATCAACACTGTCGCCAACACCGCGCTCGCCGCGCCGCTGGTCGCTCTTTCCGGCGCGCTGTTCATCCTCCTCCTCGTGTCGGGACTTTTGAACGCCCTGCGCATTCACCTGATGGAGATTTTCGGGCGGCGCTTTTACGCGCGCATGGTCGCTGAAATCGCGCTCCGGGCGATTTACGCGCGCAATCCGTTTTTCGTCGATGAGGGTCGCGGGCCGCTCTTCAACCGCTATTTCGATATCGTCATTGTACAGAAGATGGCGCCCGCCCTCCTCGTCGGAGGCTTTACGCTCGTCTTGCAGGCGGGCGTCGGCTTTATCCTCGTTTCGTTCTACCATCCGCTGTTTCTCGCTTTCAACGCCGTCATCGTCGCGCTGATCTCAGCGGTATGGCTGTTTTGGGGCGAAGCTTCGATCCGGAGCGCCATTGATCTTTCGCATCAGAAGCATCTGACCGCGGCATGGATCGAAAACCTCGCGGCGTCGAACGGGTTTTTCAAATCGGAGCGCCACATCGAATACGCGCTCGCGCGCACCGACGCCGAAACGCGCGCCTATGTCGAGGAGCACCGGCGCCATTTCCGCCATTATTTCGCGCAGACGGTGAGCTTCTTCGTCATTTACGCCGGGGCGAGCGCCGCGTTGCTCGGGCTCGGCGGCTGGCTGGTCATTCAAGGCCAGCTGTCGCTCGGGCAACTGGTTGCTGCGGAACTCGTGCTGTCCGCGGCCTTTTACGGCGTTTCGCAGCTGGGGCCCTATATGGCCTATTTCTACGACCTTTGCGGCGCGCTGGAGGAACTGTCGCGCTTCTTCGAGGTCGAGCTTGAAGCGCCTGCGGCGAAGAGCGCGTTTGCGTGCGCGGATTCCTCGCTTGAATTCCGCGAGGTCAGAGGTGAGGCGCGCGGCGCGCCGGTGACGCTGAACTTCCGGATTGAAAGCGGCGCGACGGTGATGGCCGCGACCTCGACGCATGGGCTGCAACGTCTCGTGACCACGCTGGTGAAGCGCCAGACCGATCCCGACGGCGGCATGATCCTGGTCGGGGGGGCTGACATCGTCGAGGCCGAGCCGCACGCGCTGCACCAGCAGATCGTTTTGCTTGACCGTCCGATCGTCGTTGCGATGACGATCCGGGAATTCCTGCAACTCGCCGGCGACAGCGTCACCTCGGCGCAAGTTCTCGATGCGGTGGCGGCCGTCGGTCTCGACGCCGTCGTCGCACGGTTCGAAAAGGGTCTCGACACGCCGATCAATCTGTCCGGCTGGCCGCTGTCGATCACCGAGACGATGCTTTTGAAGCTCGCTGCGGCGATACTCGCCGAGCCGCGCGTTCTCGTCCTCAACCAGCTTTACGATCTCGCGCCGGAGGACGTGATGATCCGCGTGCTGGCGCGTCTGCGGGCTGACCGGTCCAGCACCGTCATCTATTTCACCCGCCGCCGGCGCGACGTCGGCTGCGACTCGTTCTTGTATCTCGACCACCATCGCCAGCACGTTTTTCCAAACTTCGAGACGTTCAATGCGGCGGTCTACGGGCCCCGCAAGGCGCAGCCGGCCGGAGGGCCGTCAAAGACCGTCGCCGCGATCGGGAGCGCTTGAGACGATGGCGCATCTTGATCATCACGCCGCGGTCTTCACGACCTTGCGGTCGATCCGGACGCCGAAGCTGATGCGCGCCGTCGGCCTGATGCTGATGTTCGGCGTCGCCGCCGCGAGCGCGTTCCTCGTCTTCACGCCCTGGGTGCAGACGACGGCGGGCGCGGGCGCCGTCACCGCGCTCAATCCGAACGACCGCCTCCAGCAGATCAACGCGCTCGTCTCGGGCCGCATCGACGAATGGTATGTGCGCGACGGCGCCGTCGTGAAGTCGGGCGATCCGATCGTCAAGATCGTCGACAACGACCCGCGGCTGATCGAGCGCCTGACGGCGGAGCGCGCGCAGGTCTTCGCGAAAAAGGAGGCGGCGCTGTCGGCGCTCGCGACGGCGGAGGTTGATCTGCGCCGCATGCGGGACCTTTACGACAAGGGCCTCGCCGCGCGCCGGGAGTTCGAACAGACGCAGATCGCGGTTCAGAACATGCGCGGACGCGTCGCCGAGGTCGAGGCCGAGCTCAACAGGGCGGACGTCAACATCTCGCGCCAGTCCGCGCAGATCGTGCGTGCGCCGCGCGACGGAGTCATTTTGCGCGTCAACGCCGGCGACGCCGCGACCTTTGTCGATGCGGGTCAGGAAGTCGCGAGCTTCGTGCCGGCCGGCGTCGCGCGCGCGGTCGAAATCTTCATCGACGGCCGCGATGTCGCGCTTGTGAAGCCGGGGGCGAAGGCGCGCCTGCAGTTCGAAGGCTGGCCGGCCGTGCAGTTCAGCGGCTGGCCGTCCGTCGCGATCGGCACATTCGCGGCGGAGGTCGTCGCGATCGATCCGTCCGCCGACGCCTCCGGGCGGTTCCGGGTGCTTCTCGTCGAAGCGCCAGATCCTGTGAACCCCGGGGCCAGATGGCCGGACGAGCAGTTCATCCGCTTCGGAGCGACGGCGCGCGGCTGGATCCTCCTTGAAACCGTATCGGTCGGTTATGAGCTCTGGCGCCAGCTCAACAATTTTCCGCCCCACATGCCGCCCGGCCCCGTGAAAGGCGGCGCCGAATGATCCGTATCTTTACCATCATCGCCGCGGCCCTGTTTGCGGAAGCGGCGGCGGCGCAAGATCATCTGGGGCCGGAGGAGGTGCTCGCCGCCTCGGCCCGGCATTTTCCCGACGTTCTCGAAGGTCTCGCGAAGAGGCGGGCCGCCGAAAGCGGCGTTGAAGAGGCGCGCGGCGCCTTCGACCTCGTGTTCGAGACGGAGGGAAAGCAGTACGCGTCAGGCTTTTACAACGGCCGCGAGACCGCCGCGCGCGTGCGTCAGCAGCTCGCGCCGCTTGGAGCGAGCGTCTATGGCGGCTATCGCGTTTCCGACGGGACGTTCCCGGTCTATGAGGATATCCGCTTCACCAACGCCGGCGGTGAATTCAAGATCGGCGCGGTTTTTTCTCTGCTGCGCGACCGCGACATCGACGAGCGGCGCTTTCGCGTCACGGACGCAAGGCTCGCTGTGGAAGAAGCCGAGCTCGATCTTCTCCTTACCCAGATCGGCGTGCAGCACAAATCGCTCGGCGCCTATTGGCGCTGGGTGGCGGCGGGGCGCCAGCTCGCCGTCTACGAGGAGCTTTTCAAGATCGCGCAAGGGCGCCAGTCCGGCCTTGAACAACAGGTGCGCGCCGGCGCGCGCGCGCGGATTTTCCTCACCGAGAATCTGCAGAACATCGCGCGGCGCCGGCGCCTTGTCACCGAGGCGGAGCGCGAATTTCTCGCGGCGACGAACGACCTTTCCTTCTATTATCGCGACCCCGGCGGCGAACCGCTGACGCCCGCGCGCGATCAGCTGCCGCCGGCCGGGCTGTTGACGGCGCCCCCGCCTGAAGCGGCGCCCGCCGGCGATCTTGCGGGCCTCATCGACGCGCGCCCGGAACTCAAGGCGCTCGGCGTGGCGCTGGCGCGCGCCGAACGCCGCGTCGCGCTCGGCAAGAACGCGCTGCTTCCCCGGCTGGAGGCGCTCGCGGAAGTCTCCGCCGATGTCGGCGACATCGCCGAAGGCGGCGCCTCGCGCGATGCGACGGACGCGGTCATCGGCCTCAAATTCACCGTGCCGATCCAGCGGCGCGAGGCGCGCGCAAAACTCCGCCGCGCCGAGGCCGAGCTGGAAGCGCTGGAACAGCGCCGACGCCGCGTTGAGGACCAGCTTGAAATCGACTTTCGCAACATCCTTCTCGACTTGCACGCCTCGTCGGCGCTCGTCGGCGTCGCGGCGCAGGAAGTTGATCAGTCAGAGACGATGGAACGCGCCGAACGCGAACGCTTCGCCAGCGGCGCCAGCGACTTCTTCCTCGTCAACATTCGCGAGGAGACAGCGGCCGACGCGCGCATCCGCTTTTATCTCGCGGCGCTCAAGGCGCGCATCGCGCAGGCGAATTACAGCGCGACCGCGCTTGATCTTGAGGCGCTGGGGCTCGGCGAATCAGTGACTGCTCGGTGATCGCCAGAACGCGCTTCAGGCGATCGCCCCGCCCAAAGGGAGGGCGAGGAACGACCGGTCAGGCAGCAGCCTCGCGCTATTTCGATCCGGCGGTAGCGGCGTTGTCGTTCAGCGCAAGCCAGTCCTCGCGCGTCAGGCCGAGCTCGCGATCGAGAAACGAGGGCAGGATGCGCCACAGCCGCTTTGAGCGCGCATTCGACAGGATGACGATGCCGACGTCCCGGTCCGGCAGAAACGCGATCTGCGCGGCGTAGCCCTCGACCGTGCCGGAATGGGCGATCAGGGGAACGCCCTCATAAGCGTAGCGCCGCCAGCCGAAAGCGTATTGCGCCGCCTTGAAGCGCGGCGACACGCTCCGCATGCGGACGTTCTCGCCGGGAGAGACGGTGCGCGGCGTGAAAATGAGGTCCAGCGTTTCGCGCGGCAGCACCGCGGGCGCATGGCCCAACGCCGCTTTCAGCCATTCGGCCATGTCGCGGGCCGAAGCATTGACGCCGCCCGCCGCCGGCACGCGCCAATAAGCGGGCTTGATCGCCGTCCCCCGCCACGGGCCGAAGGCGTCCTCCTCGCCCTTGATGCGGTCGCGCACATGCGGGCGCGCCCAGTTTCCTGTCGCATAAAGTCCAGCCTCGTCGACGGAGGCGCTTTTCATTCCCAAGGGGTCGAACAGGCGCTTTCGCAGAGCGAATTCGAACGATTCCCCGTAGGCGGAGGAAATGGCGTGGCGAGCCGCGTCGAAGGCGATGTTCTGGTAGGCGTAGCAGCCCCCGACCGGGCAGATGAGCTTCACGCCGCGATATTTCGGATAGATGTCGGCGACCGGCGCCCCCTCTTCCAGAAGATTGTCGTAGGCGTTCGGCGGCAAGCCGGTCTGATGGCTGAGGAGGTGGCCGAGCTGGAGCGATTTTTCCGCTCCGCCGGCGAGTTTCAGGGAAGGGACGAACGAGGTCGCCGGATCGGACGGGGAAAGCAGCCCCTCGCTCATCGCCTTGCCGGCGAGAGCGGCGGTGAAGCCCTTCGACAGAGAGCCGATGCGGAAGACCGTGTCGGGCGTCACCGGCGCGCCGCCGATTTCCGTGACGCCCCAGGATTTCAGGAATCGCGTCTGGCCGCCGCGCACGATTGCGACGGAAAGGCCGACGAAGTCGCCGGTCGCGAACGCCGCATCGAGCAGCGCCTCGAACTCTTCAAGGCGGGCCGCCTCGGTCATATCGGCGGCGGCGTCGGGAATGAGCGAAACAGGCGGCGCGGTTTCCTGCGCAAGAGCCGCTGTGTGGAATCCGGCAAGCGCCGCAGCGGCCGCCATGACAAGACGCATTGAACCCAACCTCAAACCGCCCCGCAGGCGACCGCTTACGGAATATCGCGCTATCAACCCTTTCCGTAAAGAAAGCGCAACGGGTCCTTAAGCCGGGCGCGCCACGAGGTTTCGTTGTGGTCGGCGCCCTCATAGGCGCGGATGACGAAGTCATCGTCCTCGACAAGGCCCTTTTCGATCAACGCCGCGCGCAGCTTTGCATGAAGGGGCGCGTAGTCCGCGTCGAGACCTTGCGTTCCATAGTCGAACCAGAAGCGCGCGCCGCGGGGAATCGTCAGACCGGCATCGAGGTCTTTCAGGACATAGGGCGTCTCATCCGGCGCGGCGCCGGGCGCCTTGTCCCCTTCGCCCATCGGGAAATAGCGCGCCGCCACCGCCTCGGAAAGCGGAAGATGCGTCGAGATGCAACCGCAGGCGCCGAAGGTCTCAGCGTGTTTCGTCGCAAGATAGAAGGAGAGGAGCCCGCCCATCGACGAGCCCATATGCGCGGTGTTCGGCGGACCGGTCAGCGTCCGGTATTCCGCGTTCACCCGGGGCATGAGCTCCTCAATCAGGAAGCGCGCGTAATCGGGCGCGCGATGCCAGGGCGAATATTCCGGGCCCCGCATCGCGCTCGACCAGACGCCGACGACGATGACGGGCTCGATCGCGCCTTCCTCGACCAGGGCGGTCAACGCCTCATCGACGCCCCAGTCGACGCCGGTATTGGCGATGCGCGGGTCAAAGAGGTTCTGCCCGTCCGACATGTAGAGGACCTTGTAGCGTCGCTCCGTGTCCTGATCATATCCGGGCGGAAGCCAGATCGAGACGTGGCGCTTTTCGCTCAAGAATCGCGAGGCGACGTCCGTCCAGTAGCGAAGCGTTCCCTTGACGCCCGACCCTTTCCAGTCGGCGATGTATTCCTTCACGTCCTTCTTGAAGTCGACGATCTCGTGGCGCGCGGACACGTTGTCCTCCATCGCAAGGCGGAAATTCGCCATCACCATGCCGGAAGGCCCCAGCGCCTCGCGCTCCCACGATCCGAGCGTGAATTTGTATTCAAGGACGCTCCCCCTTGGCGCCGTCACGCGCGCGACGCGCTCTGACCCTTCGCCCTCCATCAAGAGGGCGTCCGGCCTCCAGGGCCCAAGCCCGGCAAGATTTCCGGTCAGGTAGACGGCGGGCGCCCCCGCGGGGACGACCGCGGTGATGGTCGCGGTGCAACAAGCGGCGGGCGGCGCCGCTTCGGGAGCGCAGGCGGCGAGGAGGAGTAGGGCGGCGGCGACAAAGCGCATGAAGAGGTCCCGGCGGCGGCGCTCTCTTGTTCCCGGCCGGCGATAGATCGGCAAGGGGGAGGCAAAGAGTAGAAGGGGTTCTCCCACCCCACAGACCATTTTCCCTGTGTCATCATTTCCGCTACCATCGCGGGCGGGGATGAGGGGTCATGACGGTGGAACCTCCGGAACAGGATATGGCGACGCGGCCGGCCTTTGGGGCGGACGTGCGCACGCCCGCGCCATCAGCGGTTCCGGTCTTGGGCGATCGCCCGCCGGGCCTTCTCGTCCGCATCGCCAAATTGCTCGCCGGCCGGGGCCGCAGGAAACCGAAGGCCGCGGCGGAGGCGGCCTTGGGCGTCCCCGATCCCGAAAAGCTTTTCCCCGCGCCGCGGCACACAGCCGACGGGGCGAGCCTGGATAGCGGCGGCGCGGCGCATTACGACCTCGTCTCCGAAGAGCTGCGGCAGGAAGCGGGCGAACTTGACGTCGCAGCGGCCGACAAGGCGCAAGCGCTAGGCGGCAAGCTGGCGGCGAGCCTTGTCGATCAGATGGAAGCGAACGCGATCTACGGCGTTTCGGCGGTGTTGCGCGGCGTCATCATGCTGGGACTCGTCCTTTTCGCGGCGGGCCTTTCGTGGAAGCTCGCGTCAAAGCTTGACCCGGCGCCCTATTCTTACGCGGCGCTTTACGCCTTCATCGGCCTTATCGGCGCCCTGGCGGCGGGGGCTGCGGCGGACGGGGCCGGCGGCGCCGCGAAAACGCGGTTCGCGCACTTTGCGGCCGATCTTGAATCGCTCGTTGCACAAACGACGAACCGGCTCCGCGACCGCCTCCTCGAACAGCGCGGCGCGATGCAATTGAACGCCGCTGCCGATTTGCCGGTCGCGATTTCGGCCGCCGCGCGGGCGCGGATGACGACGCTGGCCGGGCTGCGCTTTTTCGAGCAGGCGCCAGTGATCGGCGCCGAAGGCGACGGCTATCGCTGCCGGGTGCTTGGCGGCCTTGTTGCGCGCGAGGCAAGCCACCGCCTCGGGGCCGGGACACGGTTCATCGGGCGCGTTTCGATGCTGATTCTCGGCGTCGCGATCGGGATCACGGCGCTGTTCTTTTCGATCAGCGGGCCGGCGGCGCTGCTGTCGCCGCCGCCTTTCGTCGCGGAGCTTATCGCGGCGGAAACGGCGCGCCCCGGCATTGTCAGTTTCGCCGTCACGATGGCGGCGGCGATTTTCGCGCCGCATTTTCTGGGGCCGGTGGCGGCGCAGATCATCGCCGCCGATGACCCGGCCGGCGCGCTGCGCCGCTACGGGCTCGATGCGGCGGCGAACGGGCTCAAGAACCGCGCGCTGACCGCCGCGGCCGAGCGCCCGCGCGAGATGATCGAACGGTTCGCAGACGCGCTCTTGTCGCTCGAAAAGCGGGCGGAGATCTTCTCGAAGACCGGCGCCCGATTCGCCGAAACGCCGGCCGCGGAGGAGCCCCACTGGCGCAAGCCCCCGGAAGGACCCCGATTCGTCGCCCGGAATTTCGACAGCGCGCCGCCAAAATTCATCGCCGGGCCAGCCGAACCGCCCCGCCGCGGATTATTTTCGAAAAATGTGCGCGCTGATGCTTCCCCGAAACAAGCCTTTGGGGGCAGCGAAACGCCTCCTTGGCTTAAGAATTAGAGCGCACTCAGTGCGATAACTTAAGACTCTTTTAACGAAAAAGTTCTGTCCTGTTGGTAACTTCATATTGACGGTCCGGCCTGCCCGTAGCACCATATCTTGTGTCAGCGACGGATTCTGATCGACAGGCTCGATCCGCCGCCGCGGGCCCCGCAAAAGCGGGAATTCTACAGAAAAAGACGCGGGCGCCTGACGGCCGGCCGTCCCTTCGGGGCAACCGGCGAAGGGCAAGCGCGCGCCTCCACCCGGAGGCTCTAAACCTCCGGGGGCGGGCAGGGATTGGCGAGCGATCAAAGGGGCGAAACGACATGTCGGCTGCGACGGAAACCGTGAAATTCCTCGAAACCCCTGCGCCCTCAGCGCCCGAACCGCGCCGGCCGGACCTGCGCCTCGTCAGGGACATCGTGCTCGACCATTCGCGCGACGCGCTGATCACCGATTTCGGCAAGAAGACGCTCGATGACCGCTATCTCCTCGAAGGGGAAACCTATCAGGACATGTTCGCGCGGGTTGCGAAGACCTATGGCGACGACGCTGACCACGCCCAGCGCATCTATGATTACATGTCGCGCATGTGGTTCATGCCGGCGACGCCGGTTCTGTCGAACGGCGGCGCGGCGCGGGGGCTTCCCATCTCCTGCTTCCTGAACGCGGTCGGCGATTCGCTGGA
>DNZB01000008.1:548-1678 GCA_003506635.1 Parvularcula sp. | reverse complement strand
TCGAATGGCGGCGGCATCGGCACCTATTGGGGCGGGGTTCGCTCGATCGGGGAAAAGGTGAAGGGCGCGGGCGCGACCTCCGGCATCATCCCGTTCATCCGGGTGATGGATTCGCTCACCCTCGCGATTTCGCAAGGCTCGCTGCGGCGCGGATCGGCGGCCGTCTATCTCGACATCCACCACCCGGAGATCGAGGAGTTTCTCGAAATTCGCAAAGCCTCGGGCGACTTCAACCGCAAGTCGCTAAATCTGCACCATGGCCTCAACATTACCGACGAATTCATGACGGCGGTGGCCGAAGACAGGGAATTCGGCCTCAAATCGCCGAAGACGGGCGAGGTTCTGAAAACCGTCAGCGCCCGCAAGCTCTGGCAGAAGGTCCTCGAAATCCGCCTCGCGACGGGCGAACCTTATCTCGTCTTCTCCGACACTGTGAACCGCGCGATGCCGAGGCATCAGCGCGACCTCGGACTTAAAGTGTCGACCTCGAACCTTTGCTCGGAGATCATGCTGCACACGGGGCGCGATCATTTGGGCGAGGACCGCACGGCGGTCTGCTGCCTTTCCTCAATCAACGCGGAGAAATATTTCGAATGGAAAGACGACCCGCGCTTCATTGAAGACGTGATGCGTTTCCTCGACAACGTGCTTGAAGACTTCATCCAGCGCGCCCCGGCATCGATGGCGAAGGCTGTCTATTCGGCAAAGCGCGAACGCAGCGTCGGGCTAGGACTGATGGGCTTTCACTCCTTCCTGCAGGAGCTGGGCGTGCCGTTCGAAAGCGCGATGGCGAAGTCGTGGAACGTCAAGCTCTTCAAACATATCCGCATGGGCGCCGACGCCGCGTCGGTCGTCCTTGCGGAAGAACGCGGGCCGTGCCCCGACGCGGAAGAACGCGGGGTGAAGCAGCGCTTCTCCCACAAGCTCGCGATCGCGCCGACCGCCTCGATCTCTATCATCTGCGGCGGCTGCTCGCCTTGCATCGAGCCCATTCCGGCGAACGTCTTCGTGCACAAGACGCTGTCGGGCTCCTTCACGGTCAAGAACGTCGCGCTGCAACGCATCCTCGCGGAAAAAGGTCTCGACACGGACGAAACCTGGTCCTCGATCATCGAGCATGAAGGCTCCGT
>DNZB01000008.1:0-284 GCA_003506635.1 Parvularcula sp. | reverse complement strand
CAGCATCTTGATTTCCTCTCCGACCTTGAAAAGGACATTTTCAAGACCGCCTTCGAAATCGACCAGCGCTGGGTGATCGAACTCGCCGCCGACCGCTCGCCCTTCATCTGCCAGGGCCAGTCGGTCAACGTCTTCCTGCCCGGAGACGTCGACAAATGGGACCTTCACATGCTGCACTGGACCGCGTGGGAAAAGGGCGTCAAATCGCTTTATTACTGCCGCTCGAAATCCGTGCAGCGCGCCAGCTACGCCAACGGCAAGAAGTCGGAAGCCGCGCTCGACGA
>DNZB01000152.1:1206-3242 GCA_003506635.1 Parvularcula sp. | reverse complement strand
CTTACGGAGCTGTCGCTTGATCAGCAGGCGGCGCAACTGGGCGTGACAGGCGCGCCGGCGCTTCCGGCGCCGGAGGTTGAAACGCCCTTGCCCCCTGCGCCTTTGCCCCCTGCGAACGACGCTCCGCTTGCAATGGCGCCGATCCCCGATCCTGAACCGGCGCCGATGCGCGAGGCGGCGCCCGCGCCGGCGCCCGCTGCAAGGGAAGCGGCGATCCCCTCGCTCGACGGCATTATCGAGCCCGATCCGGTTCCGGAAACCCCGGTCGTGCTGACCGCCGGCGCGCAGCCTGCGCTGACGCGCGCGCCGCGTCCCGCGAAAAACGGCGCCGGGCGCCTTGTCGGGGCGCAGCCTTCGCTTGAAGACGTCATCGCCGTTTCTACCAACGGGACCGCGACGGCGCCGCAGCTAGCAGGCGCCAGCCCGCTCGCCTCGAGGCCGACGGAAGACATCATCAAGGGCGTGATGGCGGCCAACGCCGCGGCGTGGAACGAGGGAAATCTGGCGGCGTTTCTCGGCGGCTATGCGAACAGCAATGACCTGCGCCTGGTCGCTGACGGCGCGGTCGCAAACGGTCCCGGCGGCGTGCGCCGGCATTATGAAGGGATGATCGCCGCAGCAGGCGCGATGGGGCGCTTGAGTTTCAGCGCTCTCGACGTGCGGCTGACGGCGGTCGACACCGCGACAGTCGCCGGCCGCTATGCGCATGAAAGCGGTCCGCAAAAAACGGCGGGCGCGATGACGCTTGTGCTGAAGCAGATCGACGGACGCTGGCGCATCGTCGAGGATTTGCGCGTCAAGGACGCCCCGGTTCCAACGCTCGCGCCGGCGAACTGAGGCGCCGCAGCCTCCCTCCCTTTTCAAGGGAGGGAAAGAAAGGATCGCGCCGCCTTCCCTCCCTTGAAAAGGGACGGCGTGAGGCCCCAGCCGCGTCTTCGCGGCTGGTCTTGGCCGAACGGGTGGGTTCGCGCTGCTGGAATTGTTCCTCACCCTCGCCGCCCTGAACCCTCCCTTTCGCGCAAGGACGATTTCGCTGCGCAAAATCGTGCGCGAAAGCCCTCCCTTTTCAAGGGAGGGAGGGGAGCGCGCTTCCTTCCTTCCCTCCCTTTTCAAGAGAGGGAGGCCGCTTCTCCAGGGATGCGGGAATGAGCGGAGAGTTCTTGCGCGCAAACCTGACGCCGTCCGTGGTGACGGAAAATCTTATGCCTCTTCGCTGAATGTCTCCGCGATGCGCGCGGCGAGCGCATCGAACGCCAGCGCCGCGGCTGACTGCGGCGCGCGCGCCGCGATCGGTTCGCCCTCGTCCGACGCGATGCGCAAGTCCGGAAAGATCGGCAGCGCGCCGAGGAATGGGACGCCGAGATCGCGCGCGGCCTTTTCCGCGCCGCCCGCGCCGAAGAGGAAAGTCTTGCCGCCGGCGCCGTCGTCGAGCCACGCCATGTTCTCGACGACGCCGATGATCGGCACACTGACTTGTTTGAACAGCGCGGCGCCGCGGCGCACGTCCGCGAGCGCCATTTCCTGCGGCGTCGAAACGATGACGGCGCCGGTCAGCCGCTTTGACTGCGCCAGCGTCAGATGCGCATCGCCGGTGCCAGGCGGCGTGTCGATCAGAAGGATGTCGAGCGCGCCCCAGTCGACGTCGCCGATCAGCTGGCGCACGGCGCCCATCACCATCGGCCCGCGCCAGGCAAGCGCTTTCGCCGCATCGACGAGAAGTCCGATCGACATCGCGCGGACGCCGAATTTTTCGACCGGAACGATCTTCCCGTCCCGCGCCGCGGGCGCGTCCTTGAGGCCGAACAGCACCGGCAGCGAGGGGCCGTAGATATCCGCGTCCAGAAGCCCGACTTTAAGGCCGCGGCGGGCGAAGGCGACGGCGAGATTGGCGGCGAGCGTCGATTTGCCGACCCCGCCCTTGCCGCTCGCGACGGCGATGACGCGCCGGACGCCTGCAAGCTGGCCGGCCGCCGCTTCGATCCGCGACGGCGCGACAAGGCCAAGCGGGTTTTCGTGCGGGTTCCGGGCCGGCGCGG
>DNZB01000152.1:0-874 GCA_003506635.1 Parvularcula sp. | reverse complement strand
GCGGCGCGTGCGGCCTCGAGGATTTCCGGCCCGCCGCCCGACCGGTCCGTATTGAGCGCGAATCGCACCGCGCCATCAGCGGCGGCGGTCAGGCCCTCGATGGCGCCGCAGGAGATGAGATCGCCGCCGGCCGGCGCGGCGACCGCTTTGAGGGCCGCCCTTACTTGCAGGAGGAGGCTGGAGCCGGTCATTTCGCCATTGCGCTAAAATTGGCAGGGTCGCATTGCCCCCGTTGAAATCGTTGACATATATAGCGCGCACTTCATTGGCGAGTCCCGGCGCGCGTGGCCGCGTCTATCAGCCTCGTAGTCAAAGCGTTTGTCGAACGCCGTCGCGGCGGGAAGGAACATTGAATGCCCTGGCACGATAATTCTGGAAAAGGCGGATCCGGCGGCTCCGGCCGCGGCCCGACGCGCGGCCCCTGGGGCCAGCCGCCGAAACCGCCAAATGGCGCCGGCGGCGGCAATGGCGGGCAAGGACCAAGAGGGCCCGGCAAGGGGCCGGCGAAGAACGAGCCGCCCGATCTCGATGAAATCCTCAACGCCTCGCGCCAGAGGCTGAAGCGCGCGTTCCCGCGCGACGGCGCCCCAAGGCCGCCGCAGATCAATCGCCAGACCGCGCTCCTTATTGTCGCGGGCGTTGGCGTCCTCTGGGGCCTCAGCGGTGTTTTTCAGGTCGGCGCCGCCGATCGCGGCGTCATCTTGACCTTTGGCAAATTCGACCGCGTCGTCGGGCCGGGGCTTCACTGGCATGCGCCCTTTCCGTTCCAGTCGGCGGTGACGGAGAAGGTCACGGAACTTCGCGAAACGCTGGTTCCGGCGGGCGGGGCGCAGCGTGGATCATCGGCCGGTCTGATGCTGACCGGCGACAAGAA
>DNZB01000229.1 GCA_003506635.1 Parvularcula sp. | reverse complement strand
ACACTTGTAGCGCGTCAGCGGCGATTCGGTGCCTGTGGCTCGGCGGACACGGCGACGGTGGGATGCACCCCTCGGAAAAAATGGTTAAGATGAGGTTTCAGACGGGGAGTCGCGGGCGGCGAAGGCCGGCTCTTGCGGCAGGCCGTTGGGGCGTCAGGCCCCGGCAAGAGGTCAAAGGGGAGCGTTATGGCGAGATCGGTTCTGATGACGGGGCTCAGCGCGGCGGCCTTGTCGGCCTGCGCATCGACGGTTGAGACCGCGAGTCGCGACCCGTATGCGGCCGCCTATTACGCCGGCGCCGAGCAGCTTTATGCGGCCGACATCCGCGCGGGCGAATTTGCGCCCCAGCAGCGTTCCGAAAACGGGACGCCGTTCGAGCTTGCCTCTTACGAGGGGATCGCCGGCGCGCGACGCGCGCATCAGCTTTACGCGCGCGCCGACGCCGAGGCGCTCGACGGACGCTGCGAGCGATTCATCGAGCCGGCCGCGACCGAAACGCTGGACGACATCGCCGACCTTTGCGACGTGCCGCGTGAAACGCTTGTCGCCTACAATCCCGACGTCAAGAATATTTCGTATGCGGAGCGTGTAGTCACGACTGAGATTCCTGGGGGCAAGGTCGCGCCGTCGGGAACCTTTGCGGCGACGGACGCGCTGGCGAGTCTTTATGAGGTGCAGGAAGGCGATTCGCTGTCGTCGATCGCCTATCGCCTCAACGTGTCGGAAAGCGTGCTTGCGAATTCCAATCCCGATGTCAGCTGGACGACGCTGTCGCCCGGGCAGATGTTGCAGCGTCCGGCCGCCGCCGCGGCGCCGGCTTTAGACCGGCCCGGCCCTTATGTCGCGCCCGCCGGCGGCGGCTGGCAGGGCTGGGGCGGAAATCGCGCCGACGCTTCGGCGGGCGGCGCCGGCGGACAGGCGCGCCACGCGCCCTTCGCCATGCGCCCCACGCGATCCTTCACGGGCCGCGACTCCGGCGCGCCGGAAGGCGCCGCGCTCGTCGTCGACAAGCCGGCCGTGCTTGCCGGCGGCCGGGTGCGCGTCACGGCGCGCGTCAGGCCGGGCGAGGACGTCACCTTCTACAGCGGCGCGGCGCTCGACCGTCCGACTACGGCGGGAAAGGACCGCATGAAGGAAGTCGCGCGCGTCACTGCGGACGAGAACGGCGAGGCGACGGCCTCGATCTCCGTCAAGAGGACGTCGGACATGGGCGGCGTCATCTTTAAGGCGGTGCCGGACAGCACGGGAGAGGCGCTTTATTCCGGCCGCGTCGGCGTCATCAAGCTTGAGGAAGATGGCGGCGACGAGGAGTGAGCGTCAGCGGCGTTCGGCCGCTTTTGCGTAAATCGTCAGTATACGGCGCGCCTTTGCGGGCCAGGTAAAATTCGCCTCGACGCGACTGCGGCCGGCGGCGCCCATCTCGCTAGCGCGGACGGGATCGGCGGCGAGCGCGCGCATCGCTGAGGCGAAATCCTCAATGAAGGTTTCGCGCCCCGACGGCGCGATGAGGTAGCCTGTTTCCGGCGTCACATAATCCTGCGGCCCGCCCCATGCGGTCGCGATCGCCGGGGTGCGGCAGGCGAACGCCTCAAGAATGACCGCGCCGCCGCATTCGCGCATCGACGGCAGGACAAGCGCGGTCGCAGAGCTGAGCGCGTCTGCGATCTCCGCCTGTGGGCGAAACCCGTCGAAGCGGATGCGTGCGCCCGCCGAGCCTGCGGCTGCTTGCGCGGCCAGCTTTTCACGCTCCGGCCCGTCGCCGATGATGCGAAGGCGGGCGTCTGGAACAAGCGCTATCGCCTCGATCAGGAGATCGACGGCCTTCCACCAGACAAGCCGCCCGACAAAGACGAACTCCGGCGAATCCGGCCTCGGCAGCGGCGGCCGGTCCCACAGCGCCATGTCGACGCCGTTCTCGACGATTTCAATGACGCGCGATCGATCGACGCCGCCGGGCAGCGCATCGCGCGTCCGCGCGTTGGCGACAAGCAGCACCGCCGCCTGACGCTTGCCGGGCGCAAGCGCGTTTCCGGCCCCGGCGAAAAGCCGCGCGGCGGCGACGACGCCCTGCGAGCCTTGCGAATAATCCGCCTTGAAGGCCGGCGGATAATCCATGCCGCCGTTCATCGGCCCGATGACGACCGGGGCGGGCATGTCCGACAGGAATGATGGAAAGGCCGGCGAAACCGGGGTCGGCTGGTGAATGACGTCAGCGCCGATCGCAGCGGCGAGCGCGCGGGCGCGGCCTGCAAGGCGCCGCTGCGTCACGAGGCCGACGCCGCTCATGAACAGCGTTTCGCGCAAGGCGCCCGGGGCTTTCTTGCCGGCGGCGTAAATCGCCTTTTCGGCGGCGGCGTCCTCGATGAAGTGAAAGCGATCCGCGCGCCACATGGGATGCGCCTGAATCTCGGCGCGCACGCGGGCATGCGTCAGCGCGTGAACCTCGCAGCCAAGGGCCGTCAGCTCACGGATGTAATGCAGCGGTATGACCGCCTCGCCGCCCATCCGCGCTGAAATGTTTCCGGCGACGATCAGAACGCGCATCGCCGGCCTTCAGTCAGGGACATAGGCCGGCAGGAACGTCTGAAGGCGGGCTTGCATCGCCTGCAATTTGGCGTCGGCTTCCGCGACCGTCATCCCGTCGAGAACCGGCGTGATCAGGCGCACCATCGCGCCGTCGGAGCGCTTCCTCGTCACGGCGTCAGCGATCAGCCACGCCTTCATCACGAACTCATTGGCGACTTTGCGGCCTCGCTGGTCGTACCAGTAATAGACAAGCTGCTTGCTGTCGCCGTTTTCGATCAGCATCCGGTTATAGGCGAATGGCTTGCCGCCCGCGGTCTTCGTCTTCTCGATCGTGTGGCGCGTGATCTTCCATCCCCCGCCCGGGATGCACTGGCGAGGGGAATGCCATGAGCGGCCGTCGCGCTGCGCGTCGAGATAGGCCATGTAGAGATTGAAGACATCGCCGTTGGCGGCGCTGAGATTGAGGACGATCGTATCGTCGGCGCCGAGAACTTCCGCGACCGTCGGATCGATCGGACGCACTTCCTTGCCCCAACTGTCGTCGAACTCCGCAAGCACGCCGTCGAAGTCCCGGCGCTCCGGAATGACGAGCGAGTCGACGGTTGCTATCTGCGACAGGGCGTAACCTGCAGCGACCAGCGCCAGCGCCGCGCCGGCGACAGGGGCAAGGCCCGTGCGCGCGGGAACCGGCGCCGTCAACGGCAGATCGGGCGTCGTCAGCGCGTCAAGGGGGTTGATGCGGGGCTTCGCCGTGCGTGCAAAAACCGCGATTAGCGCGAACAGCGCCGCCAGGCAGAACAAAAAGACGACCCAGCCTTCGAAGAAATGCAGCGCGCCTTCCGCGTGCTCGGCGCCATAGGCCTGCACCAGCGCGGCGGTGACGGCGATGCGAACGCTGTTCATGACGATGGTGATCGGGATCGTCGCGCCGACGATCGCAAGCCGCTGCCAGAGCGGCCCGCGATACATATAAGCGGCCATCACGCCAAGGCTCAGAAATGGAAAAAGATAGCGAAGGCCGCTGCAAGCCTCCGCGACCTGCAAGCGATAATCGCCAAGGTCGATGATGTTGCCGGAAAGATGAACGGGAATGCCCATCAGCTCGACCATGGCGACGCCGAGGATCGAGGATACCTGCTGAAAGTTGAACGACAGGACGGTGATCACCCAATAGGGCGGCGGCACGGCGAAGAAGAGGAAAGCAACCGGCGCCGCGACGGTGCGCAGAAGCGACAATCCGCCGAAACCTGCGACAAGCCCCGCGATCGCGACGACGATTCCGACATGCTGAAACAGGAAGATGCTGGTCAGCTGGCCGAGCAGCAAAAGAGCAAGCGCCGCGCCGATGATCGCGACGCCGGCGAAGGACGGTCCGCCGGCGCTTTTCAGGACCGTCTCGCGGTTCAGCCAGACGAGGTAAAGCGAAATCAGCGGAATAAAATAACTGTGCGACAGCTCCTGCTGCTGGCCCCAGCGGAACCAGAGATTGCCCGCCGCTTCCCAAAACAGGACGGCGAGCCCGGCGGCAGCGGCGAGAAGCGCGACGAGGCGCGGCTCCACCAGGAGCCGGCCGCGACCAGCGACGCTTTCCGGGTCAGCCGTCGCCATTGGTGAATTCCTTCCACATGTGCGCCCGCCGCCCTCCGCGGGCGGCCCTGGCGGCCCGCCAGAGCTAGCGGACCTTGCGCCTTGCTTGCAATATTCGTTCAATTCGCGGCTGCGCGAAAATGCGGTTAAAGCGGCCCAAACCCATTCATCAGGAGGAAGGCGGCGAGGCTGGCGCCCGCCGCACCGGTCAAGATAAGGCCGAGCAACGTGCCGGCCGGCAGATCGCGCACGAGGCGCGCGCGCACCGCCAGTGCGATGACGCCAAGCCCGCCCAGACCGGCGATGAGGCCCGCGAGCGCAAACCATCGCGCCCACCCGAGAAGACCGCCGAGGAGAAGCATCTCGTTAGCGTCGGTCGTCATGGCGACCCCCGCGCCAAGACCGGCGGCGCTGACGACGCCGATGAGCGCGGTCGCAAAGGCGAGCGGTCGCGCGCCGAAGGTCGGCGTCGGCGCGTCGCGATTGATGAGCCGCGCGATGGGCGCGAGCGTGTAGACGACGAGGCCGACGAGCAAGAACAGCGACGACAGGGCGGCCGTCAACCCCGGAACCGCCAAGGATTTCGGATCTTCAGCGAATTTTGCCGCGAGATTTAATAGCCCGTCGGTGCGATAGAGCTTGCCGGAGAAATCGGGCTCCCTGAGACTCTCCGGGCATGTCTTGTCGACCGCGGCATCCGGCGCGTCGAAGAACTTCGTCAGGAATTCTCCTGCGCATTTGACGGAGCGCGTCGGTCCGTGCCCGGAATAGGGGAATTCGACATAGGTCCCGCGCGAGAAGCCGGGCACGATCATCTGCGCCAGCGGCGGCGGCGTGATGGGGTCCATCTGGCCGTTGGCGATGACGGCGGGAATATCGGTGACGACGGCTTTGTACTGCTCTTGCGCGCGCGCCGGCAT
>DNZB01000233.1:6788-9263 GCA_003506635.1 Parvularcula sp. | reverse complement strand
TCAAGAAGCCTCAACCACTGAAAGAGCTTCTCAGGATCGGCGGCGATCGTCGCATCGACGCCGCCGTCGGGGCGCGCGTTCCGGAACGAAATTTCAATCCCGTTAGAGCCCGCGGTATCGGTCACGACGTTGATGATGGGCGTTTCAAGGTCGGCGCCGGCGCTCGCCGCCGCGCCGCCAGCGGAAGCGCTGGCGCTCGCGACGAGACGATAGAGGTCTTCCGCGCTCGCACGCTTTGTCTTCATCGCTTCGCGCCAGCCGACCGCCGGCGCTATGATGAGCTGCAAGAGGACAAGGAGCGCGACGATCGCGCCGCCGCCGATGACGAACAGGCGTTCGCGCGGGGAGAGACGTTCCCAGAACGCCTTCATAGCGCCCTCGCCGTCATTTCGCCGACCCATTGGTCGCCGGTGCGCCGGTAGCCGCCATTGTCAGTCGCCTCGACGCCGAAGGCGGCGAGCCCCGTGCGGAAGGCTTCGATGCCGGCGTCGGAAGCGCTTTTAATGCTGAACGTATATTGGCCGCGGCCCGCATCGAACCGGATGCGCTCGATCGAGACGCCCTCGTGCGCTTCCAGCCCCGCGGTCAGACGCGCCGTCATGTCGAGGAATCCCGCCGTCTTCGCGCCGCTCGCCAGCAACCCGCGCACATGGCCGCGAATGTCGCCGCCCTCGAACGTCGGGAACGCCGATTTGTGCAAGATCTCGGCCGTCGTCTCATAACGCTCGGCGACGCGCCAGTCGCGCAGGCCCGATGCCCCGCCAAGGAGCACGAGCCCGCTGGCGAGACCGGCCGCAAGCGCCGCCGGCCGCCGCCAGGCGCCGAGTTCAACCGTATACGTCCTTTTCGGCGAGAACTCGCCGCTGAGGAAATTGACGCGCCCGTCCTTGCCGCCGAGATTCGCGCCGAAAAGCGATACAAGGTCCGCCTCATGCGCGAGCGGGCGGCGCTCGACCGGCGCCGCGGCCCAGCGTCCGAGATGCTCATGCGCCCCGTAAGAGACGATCGCCGCCTCGCCCGCCGCCGCCAGAAAGGCGGGCGCGACGATCTCGGCGAGCGGCAGCTCCGCTGCGAACCCCGCGCCCCCGCGCGCGGCGATGATTCGGTCACGGTTCGCCGCAATCACGCACACGCCGCTCGATCCGCCGATCAGCGCGTAATCGACGCTCATCTCCGCCAGCGTAACGCCGGCCTCTGCAAAGGCGTCGGCCCAGGATCTCATCAGCGGCTTTGAGATCGCATAGGCCCGCACGCCCTCCGCGCCCGTGCTGATCGCGATGTGCAATTCATCGACCGCCTCGGCAAGTTCATCTTCGAGAAGATAGCCGGCCGCCGCCTTCAGTTTCGCCGGCTGCCTCGGCGGCGACGGGATGTCTCTCATGGCGACTTGCTCGCCGCGCAGGACCGCGACGATCCGGCGGTCCGCCGGCAGCCGCTCAAGGACGCCAGGCAGCGCAGCGACGCCTTCCACGCCGCCCGCTTCGACCATGCGCCCGTCTTCGAACGCGCCCCAGGCGATCAGATCGCCGGGCGCGGCTCCAAGTTTCAGGATGACGAGATCGGTCAGACGCCGCCTCCGAGCACGCGGGAAAAGACTTTCGGCTCACCGCCGGCCGCGCCGGCGGGGACCTTGATTATCAGCGTTTCTTCCACAAACCGCTGTTCGGCTTCAAGCAGAACCCGGGCCTCGATAAAGGTCGGTTCCGTTCCGGCAAGGCCGGCAAGATTAACGCCTTGAGGGTTGCCGAAAGGCTGCCAGAAAGCGGAAATGTCAGGGCTCCAGCCGCCCGGCGGCGTCTTGCTGATCTGGGCGCGGATTTCTTCGAGCGGCCAGGTCCCGTCCGTCGCCGCGTATATGAGGGGCGCAAAGTCCGGCGTCAGCGCGTTTGCGTTGATTTCAACCCGTTTGTTCACCTCACGCGCGCACAGAAAAGGGGCAATCCGCGCGTAGATCTCTTTGGTCACCCCGTCGATCGCACGCAGTTCCGAAACCGATGCGATGGGCGCGCCGGCAGTGCGGAACGGCGTCGTCAGTCCGGTGTAAAAATTGTCTTCCGCGCCTTGCGATTCCTGACTGGAATCCCGGTCAATGAAGTCTGCGACGGCGTCGGCGATCGCAGCGCCCTTGTTCTCGCCAAGTCCGATCGCGCCGAGAAGCAAGCCAAAGCGCGTCTTTTCGTCCGCTACGATCTTGCCGTCGCCGTCGATGATGCTGTTGACGTTAAAGCACCGCGATGCGTCGGCGAAGCGGAGCGAGGCGGCCCCGCGCTCGACCGGCAGCGCGATCTGCTGCTTGAAAAGGCCGCCTTCAGACGAGGCGGTCTTTAGCGCGCCGCCGGACGCTGCGCGCTCGACGATGCTGAGCGCAAGACGTTCGGCCGCCTGCGCTTGCCAGAGCATTTCGGTGCGCAAGCGTTCATTCGCGCCGCGACGCACGCCCGTCGTCACCGTCGTCGTGATCGACAACATCACGAA
>DNZB01000233.1:2535-6428 GCA_003506635.1 Parvularcula sp. | reverse complement strand
AACTCGCCGAGCGCCGGCGTCGTCAGCGTCAGTTTCACGCCGGCGGGGATCGGCGCCGTCACGCCGGGCGCCGGCCAGAGGTCTGACCACTGGAGGCCTGAATTCGTCTCCTCAAGAAAAAATCCGACCTCCGCGTTCGTCACGCCCGACAGCAGCACGCGATCTGATCGCGGCTGCCCGCGCGCGTCATCGAGATAGGGGCGCGTGCGGCGCAACAGCTTGTCGCCCGCCAGCACATATTCGACCGCCTGCAAGGTCGAGCGCGGGGCGCCCGCGTCCGGATTCTCCCAGCCGGCGCGGACAAAGGCGATCAGCGTCGTTTCACCGTCCTTGGGGACGCGGTA
Organism: Parvularcula sp.; assembly: GCA_003506635.1. GTDB lineage: Bacteria > Pseudomonadota > Alphaproteobacteria > Caulobacterales > Parvularculaceae > Amphiplicatus. The sequence goes on along the minus strand of DNZB01000233.1, from coordinate 6,084 downwards.
GGCGAGACCCTTGCCGCCCAGAAAGGGACCGGGCGCTGCGTTGCCAAATTCATCGCGCGTGACGCGCGGCGTCGCCTGCATCAGGTCTTCCTTGATGACAAGGCGGGCGATCTGCATATCGCGGATCGCCGCATCCGCGAGCCCAAGCTGGTCCCGGCCCTCAACCGTCAGGCGCAGCGAATAGACCGCGACCGCCGAAATCATCGTGAAGATGAGGAGCGCGATCAGCAGTTCTGGAAGAGTGACGCCTGATTGCGCTTGCCTCATGCCGCGACCTTTACTGTCTGGGCGCGCGCCAGGGTCTGCGCGAAGCCTTTGAGACGGACCTTATATTCGATCCGGCGCAGGTCTTCGCCGGCGTCCGTGACGGTCTTGCTCCATTCAAAAAAGCGCCCCGAAATCTCGGTTTCGCCGTCGTCCTCGCCGAGATCGGGAACCGCTTGCCGAAGCAATTCCTCCGTCAGCAGATTGTCGGCGACGATTGACGCGGCGATCCGGTCGCGCTCGCTCGCCGCGAAATTCGCTCCCTGGCTCAGAAGCGCAAAGGCCGCCATCGAAACCGCGGCGATCACGGCCATCGCGACCAGCGTTTCAACAAGAGTGAGCCCGCGCTCCGATCCATGCCGTCTCCGCTCGTCCTCGGGCATGCGCAGAGCAGCGCAAGGGGCGCTACGTGCTCCTTGGTCGCTGCTCCCGCTAGACATCGGGCTTCACCGTAACTGCGCCATCGCCGCCAAGCGTCACGAGATAGGCGCCCTGAGGGCTTAGTAGCCGCATCGTAAAAGTCGCCGGCGGGCCGATCGGATCGAGACGGATGATTTTGGGTTCGTCGTCCCGCGTTTCCGCCGGCGGGCCCTCGCCGAGCGCGCGGGCGTTGGCGAAGGCGGCGTCGTCGATTTCGACGCTGGCGGTGACGCCATCATCGAACGCGACATGCTGAAAGGCGCGCTCGACGCCGTCCGGCTTCCATACGCCGCCCTGATACCGTTCATAGCCATAGCCCGTCGCGTCAATCACAAGCCGGTACGCCGCGCCGGTCATCACCATTTCATCAAGCGCGATCCTGACGCTTGCGGCGAAGCGCATCGCGTCGCGTTCGACGACGGCGCGCGAAGGGGGCGCGTTAAGCAGCACCAGCGAGGACGCGAGGCCGATGATGACCATCACGACAAGAAGCTCGACGAGCGTCAGCCCCCGCTCGCCAGCGCGATTCACTGTCCTTGCGTCCAATTCACAATGTCGGCGTTGACTCCCTCCCCGCCTTCGACGCCGTCCGCGCCGTAGGAGAAGATGTCGATGGGGCCATGCTGTCCCGGCTGGCGATATTGGTAGGGTTTGCCCCACGGATCGACGGGCACGGCGCGCAAATACCCGCCCGGACGGAACTGATCGGCGCGCCCATCGTCCGAAGGCGGCGTGACGAGGGCCTGCAACCCCTGATCCGTCGTCGGGTAGGTGAACATGTCGAGACGATATTGATCGAGCGCGTTCTGGATCGTGCCGATATCGATCTTCGCTTTTTTCGACGCCGCCTTGTCAGCTTCCGGCAGCACATTGACGACGACAAGCGCCGAAATCAGCGCGAGGATCGTCAGGACGACGAGCAGTTCAATAAGCGTGATGCCGCGCTGGCGGCGGCGGCGCTTCTTTAGGACGAACATCAGGCGGGGCTCCATTTTCTCAGCGAATTCATCATCCCGAGGCGAGGCTGTTAAGCCGCAGGATGGGCAACATGATGGCGACGACGATCAGCATCACGACGCCGCCCATGCCGACGATGATCATCGGCTCAAGAAGGCGCAAGGCCACGGTCGATGCTGTGTCAAATTCCTCTTCCAGCTGCGCGGCGGCCTTGTCGAGCATCAGCGGCACCGCCCCGGCGCGTTCGCCCGCCGCGACCATATGCGTCATCATCGGCGGAAGCACGCCCGCGCGCTTCAGGCTCGCCGCCATCGAGGCCCCTTCCCGCACCTGGCCGATGACGGTCTCCAGCTTTTCGCGCATGTGGGCGTTGCCGACCGTCCGGCTCGCCCCCCGAAGGCTGTCGAGGAGCGGCGCTCCCCCTGCGAACAAGGTCGCGAGCGTCCGCGCAAAACGCGCGCCGTCAAGACCGCGCAGAAGCTTGCCAAGAACCGGGATCGTCAGCGCCCAGGCGTCGAAGGACTTCTTGAAGGCCGGCGCCTTCATCGCCCGCCAGAACACGGCGCCGCCGACCGCGACCGAGGCGAGGAGGAGCAAACCGTAATTGGCAAGGAACCCTGAAACGCCGATGACGAGCCGCGTCACGAAGGGAAGTTCCGCGTCGAAAGTCTGAAACTGCTCGACGATCTTCGGGACGACGCCGACCATCAGCGCGGTGACGACGCCCGCGGCGACGAGCGCCAGCGCCGCCGGATAGATGAGCGAGGCGACGGCCTTGTTCATCATCGATCGGTTTTTTTCAAGCATGGTCGCGAGGCGGTCGAGCACGCCGGCAAGATCGCCGGACTGTTCGCCCGCCGCGACCACCGCGCGATAAAGATCGGGAAACGATTTTTTGTCCTCAGCCAGAGCATCGCCGAAGCGCCAGCCTTCAAGCACGCGCTCACGCACGCCGAGCATGCGCTTTCTGACGCCCGGTTTCTCGGTTTGCAGCGCAACCGCGTTCAGCGCCTCTTCAAGCGGCGTCGCGGCGCCGACGAGGACCGAAAGCTGGCGCGTCATGATGACAAGATCATTGGGATTAAGGCGCGCAGGCGCCTTGGCGCCGGGACCTCCTCCTTGCGCCTCGCGCGGGGCCGAAATCGACACCGGCGTCAGCGACAGGCGCCGCAGTTCCTGCCGCGCCAGGCGCGGATTGTCGGCGTTGACGACGCCCTTCTTGGAGCGGCCGCCGGAGTCGAGCGCTTCATATTCAAACGACGGCATCGTCGTCATCCTGGCGCACGACGCGCAGGACCTCTTCGATCGACGTCACGCCGGCGATGACATGCCGATAGCCGGCTTCCGCGAGCGTATCGGCGCGGCGGAAGACATGCGCGGAAATCTCCTGCTCGCCCGCATTCTCGTGAATGAGTTTGCGCGCATGTTCATCGACGACCATCATTTCGTAGACGCCGACGCGGCCTTCATACCCCGTGTGCCCGCAGCGCCCGCAGCCTTTCGGGCGATAGATCGTCGCGTCAGGGCCGACGCCTAGAAGGCGCTGTTCCGCCTCATCCGGCGCGTACGGCTCCTTGCAGGTCGGGCAGAGGCGGCGCACGAGCCGCTGCGCGAGCACCGCAGCGATCGTCGATGAGAGGAGGAACGGCTCAGCCCCCATATCGCGCAGGCGGGTGATCGCGCCGACCGCGGAATTGGTGTGAACGGTCGACAGAACGAGGTGGCCGGTCAGCGAGGCTTGAATCGCGATCTCCGCCGTTTCGACGTCGCGAATTTCGCCGACCATGACGACGTCAGGGTCCTGGCGCAAGATAGCGCGCAGGCCCGTCGCGAAGGTCATCCCGACCTTCGGATTGATCTGCGTCTGGCCGACGCCGTCGATTGCGTATTCGACCGGGTCTTCGACCG
>DNZB01000233.1:2004-2179 GCA_003506635.1 Parvularcula sp. | reverse complement strand
CCGTTCGGCCGCTGCAAGGACTGCTGGAGACGCCGCAGCGTATCGGCGGGCATGCCGAGCGCATCGAGGTCGAAATTCGCCTCCTGTTTGTCGAGGATGCGCATGACGACGCGCTCGCCGAAGCGCGCGGGCAGGGTTGACACGCGCACGTCGATCAGCTTGCCGCCGAGCGACA
>DNZB01000233.1:563-1690 GCA_003506635.1 Parvularcula sp. | reverse complement strand
CGCGCCATGACCTTGACGCGGCTCGTCAGCACAGGCGTCATCCGCGAGGGCAGCGACAGAATTTCGCGCAAGACCCCGTCGATCCGCAGGCGGACGGACAATGTCTTCTCATAGGGTTCGACGTGGATGTCGGAAGCCTTGAGCTTCACCGCCTCGGCGATGATCGCGTTGATCAGGCGGATGACAGGCGCGTCGTCTTCCGTGTCGAGAAGGTCGGCGGTCGCTGGAAGACCCTCCGCGAGCGCGGCGAGATCGTCCGCGTCGCGGTCCATCTCGAAATCGCCGGCTCGGATGCCGTCCGCCGAATAAATTTCGGAAAGGCGCCGCTCAAACGCGTCGCCCGGCATCTCATCGATCGCGATCGGCGCATTGACGATGCGGCGCACTTCCAAAAGCGCGCGCGGATCGGGCGTCCCACGCGCCCCGATGCGCGCAGGGCGCGCGCCCGCGTCGAGAACGACAAGGCCGTTCTCCTTGGCGAAGGCGTAAGCGAGCTTCAGAACGGGGACTGTCTGGCTCATGACCCGCTATAAAGGCCGCTACTCGCCGGAGGTCAATTGTTCCGGCGCGGCGGGCGCGGCTTCTTCTGCGGGGGCGGCGTCGGGCGCTGGCCCTGTTCCCCCGGTGACCTGTTCAATGAGACGCTCCATCTCAGACTGAGGTTTGCCCGTCGAAAGCAGCTCGCGCGCCTTGATGTAGTCGAACTTCTTGCGGGTTACGGCTTGTGCGTCAGCGCGGTCTCTGATGATTGTCGGCCGCAGGAACACCAGCAGATTTCGGCGATCACGCGACCGCCCTTGCGTCTTGAACAAATTCCCGGCGACCGGAAGATCGCCCAGCAGCGGGACTTTATCCTCCGTTGATTGATCGGTTTGGTCGATCAGCCCGCCAATGACAAGCAAGTCGCCGTCATCCACCAGCGCCGTCGTCGTAATGACGCGCTTGTTGGTGATGAGGTCGGTTGAGGTGTCAAGGATCTGGCCGGCGACGCTCGAAGACTCCTGCTCAATTTCCAGCGTGACCGTGCCGCCTTCGTTGATCTGGGGCGTCACCTTCAAGATGATTCCGACCTCTTCGCGCGACACGGTCCTGAAGGCGTTGTCAAAATTGTCGCCGACCGCTTCGCC
>DNZB01000233.1:0-236 GCA_003506635.1 Parvularcula sp. | reverse complement strand
ACGACCGACGGCGACGACAGGACGTTGGTTTCCGTGTTGGTCTTCAGCGCGTTGATGACGGCGCCGAAAATGATGTCCTTGCCGATCTGGCCGCCGATCCCGCCGATCAGCCCGTTCGTCGACAACAGGCTGTTGATCGCCGCCGACTGCACCGTGCTTGCGCCTTGCGTCCCGAGCGCCGTCTTCACGTCGGGATCATTCAGGATGAGCGTCCCCGCGGAGGCCAAGAGGTTCGT
>DNZB01000189.1:21384-30400 GCA_003506635.1 Parvularcula sp. | reverse complement strand
GCGCCGATGCCGGAAGGCGCAAACCACGTCATCATCCAGGAAGAGACGCAGCGTGAAGGCGACTTCGTGACCATTTCGACTTCGCCTTCGCGCGCGGCGAATGTCCGGCCTGCGGGCGTCGATTTTCGCCGCGGCGATACGCTTGGCCGCGCCGGCGAGCGCCTGTCGCCGAGGGCGCTGGCGCTGATCGCCGCGGGCGATGTGGCGCGCGTCGCCGCGGCCCGCCGCCCGCGCGTCGGCGTTCTCGCCAATGGCGATGAATTGCGCCCGCCGGGAAGGGGTCTTGGCCCGGACGATATTGTCTCTTCCATACCTTATGGCTTGCGGCCGATGATTGAAGCGTGGGGCGGCGAGGCTGTGGACCTTGGAACGGCGCGCGACGATCCTGACGATATTTCCAGCCGCATCGGCACTGCGCGCGATCTTGATATCATCGTTCCCGTCGGCGGCGCCTCCGTTGGGGATCGCGACTACATGCGCGCGGCTTTTCATGCGCGGGGGTTCACGCCGATTTTTGAGAAGGTCGCGATCAAGCCTGGCAAGCCGACCTGGTTCGGGCGCCTTGAGGGCGGGCCGTTCGTACTCGGACTGCCGGGAAATCCCGCGTCCGCGCTGGTCACGGCGCGGATCTTCCTGAAGACGGCGATTGATTGTTGTCTGGGCGGCGGCGGCGAGGATCACGTCGGGCTGCGCCTTGGAGCGCCGCTCGCGGCCAATGGACCGCGCGAGACATATTTGCGCGCCAAGCGGCGCGCCGGCGCAGGCGGCGAAGGGCTTGTCGAAGCGTTCGCCGACCAGGATTCATCGCTGCTGGGCATTCTTGCGGCGAGCGACGCGCTGATTCGCAGGCGCGCCGGGGCGCCCGCGGCCGCGGCGGGCGAACCCGTCCGCTGTCTTTTGTGGTGAGCGCCGGGGCGGGCGGACCGGCGTCGCCGCGTCCTGGTGATGCGGTGCGCCCGTTGCCACCCCATGGCGGACCTTCTAGTTAGGCGCTGTTTCCTTGCGGCGGGCGCGCCGCCGCTTTGATCCCGAGGCAGAGCCAGTGAAAATTTTCTTCTCCAAGGCGGCGCCGGCCGCCGGCGCCGTTCTTGTCGTCCCCTGCTTTGAAGACGGCGCGCCGTCGACGGCGTTCCAGTCGCTCGATGCGACGGCCCAAGGCGCGCTCGCGCGCGCGATGAGGGCGGCGAATTTCGGCGGCAAGAAAGGCCAGACGCTCGACCTCGTCGGTCTTCAAGGCGCCGAGGAACGGCGGATCGTGCTCGCTGGCGCCGGCAAGCGCGCGGAGTTTTCAGCGCTCGACGCCGAAGCGCTTGGCGGCGCCGGCGTCGCGCCCGTGCTGAAGACGCAGGCGAAAGCCGCGGCGGTCCTCATGGACGGGTTTTTCACGGACGCGGTCGGCGCCGGCGAGACAGCCGCGCGCGTCGCGCTCGGCGCGATGCTGCGAAGCTACCGCTTCGACAAATATAGGACCCGACTTGAGAAGGATCAGAAGCCGGCGCTTGAAAAGCTTGTCATCCACACGCCCGCGGCGGACGCGAAGGCGAAATTCGCTGACATGGAGAAAGCCGGGGAGGGCGTTTTTCTGACCCGCGACCTCGTCTCCGAGCCGCCGAATGTTCTTTACCCGGATAGTTTCGCCGCACGCTGCAAGGAGCTTGAAACGTTAGGGCTCAAGGTGACGGTGCTCGGCGCGCGCGACATGGCGAAGCTCGGCATGCACATGATGCTCGGCGTCGGGCAGGGGTCGGCGCGCGAATCAAAACTTGTCTCCATGGAATGGATGGGCGGCAAGAAGAGCGAGGCCCCCGTCGCCTTCGTCGGCAAGGGCGTCTGCTTCGACACCGGCGGCATTTCCCTGAAGCCCGGTCCCGGCATGGAGGACATGAAGTGGGACATGGGCGGCGCCGGAGCCGTCATCGGCGCAATGGCGGCGCTGGCGGGCCGGAAGGCGAAAGCAAATGTCGTCGGCGTCATCGGCCTCGTCGAGAACATGCCGGACGGCGCCGCGCAGCGCCCGAGCGATATCGTCACTTCGATGTCGGGCCAGACGGTTGAAATCCTGAACACCGACGCGGAAGGGCGCCTCGTTCTCGGCGATGCGATTTGGTGGACGCAGGAAAAATACAAGCCGAAGGCCGTCGTCGATCTCGCGACCTTGACCGGGGCCATTCTCATCAGCCTCGGCCATGAATTCGCCGGTCTTTTCGCCAATGACGAGACGCTCGCCGAGGCGATCCTGGCGGCGTCGAAGGCGAGCGGCGAGCCCGTCTGGCGCATGCCGCTGACGAAAGCGCATTACGACAATATCAAGTCCGACGTCGCCGACATCAAGAACATCGGCCCGCGCGAAGGCGGGTCGTCGACCGCGGCGGCCTTCATCGGCAAGTTTGTCAAGGACGGGCAGGCTTGGGCGCACCTCGATATCGCCGGCATGGCGTGGAACGCGAAGGACAAGCCGACCTGCCCGAAGGGCGCGGCGGGCTACGGCGTCCGGCTGCTCGATGAACTGGTGCGGGCGCAGTACGAATAGGGTCGCCGCGGCAAGACGATGTACATTCCGCCGGCCAATCGCATTGATGACGACGCTTCAGCATTTCGCCTGATTTCGGAATGGGCGTTTGCAACATTGGCGACGATCAGGGACGGCGCCGTGCAAATGTCCCTTCTGCCGTTGATCGGCGAGGCGCGGCGGCGCGTCCTGCGGGGTCATTTTGCAGCCGCCAACCCCCATGGCGCCCGCATAGACGGGGTGAGAGCGACGGCGCTCTTCACGGGGCCTCAAGGCTACATATCGCCGAACTGGTATGAAGACCGCGCGCGCGTGCCAACTTGGAATTATCAGGCGGTGGAAGTATCTGGCTTCATTCGCGTCGTAACAGCGCCCGACGAAGTCGACGCATTGCTGATCGATCTTTCGCATCACTTTGAATCGCGCAGGCACGATCTTGATCAGGATGTCGAATGGACGATCGACAAGCTTCCGCTTGCAAAACGCGAAGCGCTGCGCCGCGGCATCGTCGCCTTTGAGCTCGCCATTGAACATATCGAGATGAAGGCAAAGCTTGGTCAGAGGGACAGCCTGCCGGATCGCGACGGCGCGATCGGCGCGCTATTGTCCGGCGATGAGGCGCAGCGAAAACTTGCCGACGCGATGCGCGGCGCCCGGGCGCAGAGCGGACGATGACCGAAGCGCTCTTCTATCACCTTGAACGCGCAACCCTTGACAGCGTGCTGCCGGGTCTCCTCGAAAGAACGCTGGAGCGAGGGTGGAAGGCGGTCGTGCGTTGCGGTTCGCGCGCGATGGCCGAGCGGCTCGACGAGTTGTTGTGGACCTTTAGCGAAGAATCTTTCCTTCCACACGCCGCCGACCATGAGCGCGCGGATGCGCAGCCGGTCTGGCTGACGGATGATGACGTGGTTCCAAACGGCGCCGATGTCTTGTTCCTCGTCGATAATGCGACGGCCGAGGCTTCGTCGATCTCGCGCTTCGCCCGCTGTGTGACGATCTTCGACGGCCGCGATGAGGCGGCGCTTCGCGGCGCGCGCGACTTCTGGACGGCGGTCAAAGCCGCGGGCCACGACGCGACATACTGGAAGCAGTCGCCGCAAGGCCGATGGGAGAAGCAAGCCTAGCGCGCATTTCCGATCGTCCGGCGCCAACACCCCCTGTCAGCGGCCGGAGCGGCGAAACAAAAAGCCGGCGGGTCGCCCCGCCGGCTTTTCCAGATTATGGGTCGGCCGCTTACGGACGGTTGACGATGACCGAACGCGGCGTGCCCGATGCTCCTGCGATGCCGTTAAGGCCCGTCACCGTGAAGGTGACGCTGGCGACCGTCGTACGGCGAAGGTTCGACAGCGAGGCCGAGCAGGTGCCGGTCGTGCCGGTCGTACACGATCCCGACGCGCCCGTCGAAGTCGTGATGTTGACGACGACGCCCGATTGCGGCGTGCCGGCGCCGTTATCGACCGTCGCGGTCATCGTCGCGCGCCAGCGGGTGCTGCTAGTGATCGTGCCGACGCCGGTGAGGTTCGTAAGGCGCGGTCCGCCGCCGCCGGTGCCGCCGCAAGCGGCCGGCACGCTGAACGATTCCGTGATGACGGAGCCGGTCGAGTTCATCGAACCGCCTTCGCCCATGCCGCGCGCCGCAAACGCCGCCCAGATGAGGCAGTCGCGGTCGGCGGGCGCCTGCGCAAGGAAGCCGTCGCGCATCTGGAAGTAAGTCGGCGCCGCCGGGATGAAATTCATCCCGCCGACGATATCGTCGAGGATGTTGTCGCGCGTCTTGCCGGCGGCCTGATAACGCTGCCAGGCGTCCCACATCGTCGCGGCGATGATCTCGCCGTTCCGGTGAACGCCGCGCGCCGAGGCGAAATCGCCGATCGTATCGGGGTGAACCGAATAACGTGACGAGCGGATGCCGTTGGCGTTGTTGAAGGAATATTCGCCGACGGCGTCCTGATTGTTCATGATGATGGCGAGAACGTCGCTCATCCCCTCGCCGATGGCGCCGGGCACATTGCCCGACATCGAACCGATCATGCGCCAGGTGAGGCCGTGGCCGTATTCGTGCCAGACGATGTCGCTATCGACGTCGCCGTCGCGGTCGGGGGTCGGCGCCGTCCACAGGAACATCTGCATACGGGGATTTGACCCGTCCGCCGGGGTGGAAAAGTTCGCGTTGTTGGTTCCGCTGCCGTCCTGCGCCTCGGCATCGACGCTGTCAGACCCGGCGCCGCCGAGGCCGAAATTGTTCTCCTGGAAGTTCCCCGCCGCCTCGGTGAAGCCGTGGCGATAGAGCTCATCGTGGATGATATTGTTCAGCCAGAAGAGGTTTTGAACCGCGACCGCCTGGTTCTGCACCGTCGTCGGCGCCAGGGTCAGATTGGCCGCGGTCAGGAAGTTGCCGTCGGTCACCGCAACCCCGCCCGCATCCGGCGCGTTGTTGCTGTCGCGGTCGAGATAGGCGCGGGCGTTGTTCCCCTGAATGAGGATCGTCGACTGCGCGCCCGAAAGCCAGCCGCCCGGCGACTGCGCGTTGCCGGCGCCGGGACCGGAGACGACGCCCTGCGGCGTCACGCCCGGATGATCGGCGAAGACGTTATAGCTGTCTTCATTGGTGCGAAGTTCGTTCGAGACGATGTCGCCGCGGCCATTGACGAGCGTGTGGTAAAGCTTGTTGTCCGCCGCGCCCCAGGTCTCGACAAGGAAGCCTTCGGAAAGGCCGGCGTCAGCGATGATGACCCGCTCGACCGTCGGGGCGCGATAGAAGGACGACGACTTCGCAAAGGTCGTCACCGCGCCTTCTGTGCGGCCGGCGAAGGGGGTCGGCTGGCTGCCGAAATTCGCCGTGACGGCGATACGCAGCGCCGCGGCTTCCCCAATCGACGCCGCGCCGACAGGCAAAGACGCGTCCGCCGTCCGCTCGATCACATGGATCAACTCGCCGTTCTTGCCGAACGCCGCCTTGACGTAGCCGCCGTAAACCCGGAGACCGCCGACGCGCTGCTCAAAACGCGCGAAATTGACGCCGTCCGCACCTTTGAACGAAGCCGTTTCAACGAGCGCGCCCGCCGCGCCGGTCTTGCCTTTGGCGCTTAAAAATTCGGCGACGCTCGCCTGCGCCGTCGATCGCGTCGCGCGCGAAAGGTCCGCGCGGTTCGTATAGACCCCCGCTTCGTCGAGGTTCAGCGGTCCGCCCGCCGCAATCCCGCCCGCAACCAAAGCCATTGCCGCGACAGAGCCGCCGCACAGCGCCTTACGAAGTCCAGATGTCATGGGTATTTTTCCTGATAAGGCCGACGGAGGAATATCCGAACGGCGTCCGGTGAGCCCCGGGCGGGCGCGATCCGATGGCGTTTTCCCGCTCCTTGCAACCGAAAATTTGGACAGAAAAAAAGAATGGCGATAAATTGCGCGAGCGCGCAATTTAGTGGCGTAGTCCGAACACGGAACGTTGAGCAGATGCTGTGATGTTATCTTGTGCGAGACCAGAAATTGACAGCGTTTCAATGTTGCGCCGCCGAAGGACCTGAGCGGAAGTGAACGGACCGGTTTTACAATTGCGGCTCAATCCGGCGCTCGACCTTGATCGACACGCCGCGACCTATGCGCAGAGGGGGATCGTTCAGATCCCCGACGTATTTGAGGCGCCGCTCGCCGGCGCCATAGAGGCCATGCTCGCCGGGCCGCTGCCATGGCGGCTCTTGATGACCGACGCTGACGACAGGCCGATCCATTTCTCAGCCGGCGAGGCGCAAGCGATGGGTCGGGAGAAGATGGACCCCCTTATCAAGGACGCGCTCTTGCGCGCGCGCCAGAACCGGGGGTTTCTCTACAACACCTATCCGATGATCGAGGGCTATTTGCGCGGCTGGGATCCGGGTCATCCGATCCATCTCATGACGGAGTTCATCAACAACGCGGCGTTCCTCGGTCTTGGGCGCCGCGTTACCGGGGTTTCCGGGATCACCAAGGCTGACGCGCACGCAACCGCCTACCATCCGGGGCATTATCTGACGCGGCATCTCGATCACGGCGAGGATCGCGAGCGCCGCGCCGCCTACGTACTCGGCTTTTCGCGCAACTGGCAGCCGGACTGGGGCGGGCTGCTGCTGTTCTTGAATGACCGGCAGGACGTCTCTGAAGGCTATCTGCCGCGCTTCAACGTGCTGACGATTTTCGACATCAAATATCTGCACACCGTGACACAGATATCGTCCTTCGCCGGCGGCGTCCGGCGGTCGATCACGGGCTGGTTCCGCGACGATCCGGCGGCGCGCCCTTCATAGCTTACTGCGCGAAGCGACATCCGCCGCCTTTGTCGCGGCCGGCGCTGGCGGGCGTCGCTTCGGTCAGCCTGCCCTGCGGGGCCTCAGGCCATGTTTGCGGATCAGCCCGCGCATTTGGTCATAGGTGAGCTTCAGCGCCTTCGCCGTCTCTCGCTGGTTCCACGCAGTCGCGATCAGCGCAGCTTCGGTCCAACGCTTTTCGAGCGCGTCAAGTTCGCGGCGGAAGTCGTAAGAAGCGGCGGGCGGGGCCTCGTTTCGCGGTTCGGCGGGCCTTGCCGACAGCGACGCCGGGGCGCGGTGCGCTCCGCTGAAGGGGTCGAGCACGATATCTTCAATCGGCCCCTCTCGCCCGCCGGCGATCCAGCGGTAGAGCGAGCGTTCCGCCGCGTTCCTCAGCTCACGGACGTTTCCGGGCCAGTCATGGCCGAGAAGGGCCGCCAGCGCCTCCGGCGCGAAGCCCTCAAACCTTGCATTCGCCTCATGCGCGAGTTTTGACGCGAAATGCGCGGCCAGCATCGGGATATCCTCGCGCCGGGCCCGCAAGGGCGGCGCCTTGATGACGTCGAAGGCGAGCCGGTCGAGAAGGTCGGCGCGGAATTTCCCCTCCTCGGCGAGGCGCGGCAGGTCGATATTCGCCGCCGCGACGATGCGCACATCGGCGTAGCGCGTCTCGCCGCCGCCGACGCGCTCATATTCGCCATATTCGATGACGCGCAGCAGCTTTTCCTGGGTCCTGAGGCCGGCGGACGCGATCTCGTCGAGGAAGAGCGTGCCGCCCCCGGCGCGTTCAAAGCGGCCGGCGTGACGGCGCGTTGCGCCGGTGAAGGCGCCCGCCTCATGGCCGAAGAGCTCGCTGTCGAGAAGATCCTCAGCGAGCGCCGCGCAGTTCAGCTTCACAAACGGCCCCTCCCAGCGGGGGGAGAGGAAGTGGACGCGGGCGGCGATCAGTTCCTTCCCGGACCCCCGTTCGCCGCAAATCAGGAGCGGCCGGTCGAGCGCCGCCGCGGCCGAGGCATGGGTGAGGGCGTCCAGAAAAGCCGGTGACTGGCCAATAAGCTCCGGCGGCTGACGGGGCGCTTCCACAGGCGAGATATACCAATTGTTGCGGGTAAAAAAAGCCAATTTTTGGTGAGGTTCCCCACGCCTTGTTCCGCCGGAAGAGTCGACGGAAGAAAATTTTCAAGTAAATTCAATCGGTTACTGGCTGATCGGGCAATTGGCACGGGTCTCGCAAAGAGTGGGTTAATCAGAGGCCAAAACGCGCCCGCCGACGGGCCCCAATGGAGACAAGTCAATGGGCTATTATCGTTACGAGGACCGCGATCTCGACTGGGAGACGCGCTTTCGCAGGGCCTGCCGAGGCCGTGAGGGATTCGCCTGGGGCGCGTTCCTTATTGGTTTGGCCGTCGGCGCGATTATCTTCTGAAGGAGGGCGAGATGGGCGTTTTCACGCGACTGACCGACATCGTCAATTCGAACATCAACGCGATGCTCGATAAGGCCGAGGATCCCGAAAAAATCGTCCGCCTCATCATTCAGGAAATGGAAGATACGCTCGTTGAGGTGCGAAGCCGCGCCGCGCGGGCGATCGCCGACAAAAAAGAAGTCGAACGCCGCAAGACAGAGTTTGAACTGCGCTCGCGCGAATGGGAATCGAAGGCCGAGCTGGCGATCGCCAAGGGCCGCGACGATCTCGCCAAAGGCGCGATCGCAGCGAGGCGCAAAGCCCTCGAAATGGCGGAGCTTTTCGCCAAGGAGCATGAGGCGATCGACAAAAGCCTCCTCCGCGCCAATGACGACCTTGAGAAACTTCAGGCCAAGCTGAAGGAAGCCAAAGCCAAGCAGCGCAGTCTCGAAATCCGCCGCTCCGCCGCAGAGGGGAGCGTAATGATCAATCGCGCGGTTTACGACGGCCGCATCGACGAGGCGATGGCGCGCTACGAACGCTATGAGCGGCGGATCGACGAGATGGAGGCGGAAGCCGAAAGCTATGTGATGGGAAGGCCGAAATCGCTGGAGCAGGAATTCCGCGAGCTGGAAGCCGAAGACGATGTGAACGCCGAATTCGACGCCCTCAAGAAGCGGGTGGCGGAGCGCGCCGCGTCAGGCGACTGACGCGGCCCCGAAAGAAAGAGATCTGAGCGATGGACGGACCCTGGCCTTATATCGTCGCGATAGTCGCGATCATTGTCATCGGCTTGCCGTCGATGATCATGCATTACGTCAC
>DNZB01000189.1:0-21038 GCA_003506635.1 Parvularcula sp. | reverse complement strand
CGCGTCGAGGCGCTGGAGACGATCCTCGACAAGGAATCGCCGAAATGGCGCGACGATTATAAGGAGCGGCCGCATGCCTAGAAATCGCCGCCGGCGCCGCCGCGACGACTGGTTCGATGACGGGCGCCGCGATGACGGCGTACACCCGGAGGTCGAGCGCTTCATCAGTCACATGAACGATTATTTCGACGGCTGGCGCGACCGCAGCCGCTACGCCCATCATGTCGGCGAGCCAGGACCTGGCCCCAATCGTCACCGCCTGACGCGCAATGCGCGCGACGGAAAGATCGCAGGCGTATGCGCCGGCTTCGCCGATTATTTCGGTTGGCGCCGGAAATACACGCGCCTCGCTGCGATCCTCCTCACCGTATTTTTCTTCCCATTGCCGATATTCCTCTATGCGGCGGCGGCGTTCTTCCTTCCGGCCGGGGAGCCGATGGCGGCGCGCTACGCGCACCCCGACGAGGAGCGGTTCTGGCGTCAATATTCGACGAAGCCAAAAATGACCTATTCTGAGCTTCGTCACCGGTTCCGCGCGCTCGATGCGCGCGTCGCCGACATGGAACGCGCGGTCACGTCGAATGACTACGCGCTGCGCAAGGAATTTCGTGATCTCGAAAGCGGCGCGGGACGCGCCTGACACTGCGCGCACCGCTGCGTAAAAGACGGTTCCGCGGGAGAATGAGGGACCGGCGAGGGAGAATTGCCGATGTCGACCGCAGGGGCCGTTGCGCGACTGTGCGCGCTCGCCGCCGCCTTCATCCTTGTCGCCGCGATCGCCGCTTATGCGCGCGAGACAGCGCCAGCGGGGCGGGCGGGACCGCCGCTATGCTGCATCTATTTGATTTTCTGAAGGTTTTTCAAGCTTGCGGGGCCCGCGCCGGTGCGGCTAGTCTGCGCTGACCAATGGTGGCCGCACAAGCGGCCCCGCTTGCGAGGACGCAAAAAGATGACGACGAGGCGCCGGCGCCGGCGCCGGACGCGAGCCCCCGCCGGGGAAAAGGCGGGCGCGGCTGGCGGCGGGGAAGCGGCGCAGCAATCGGGTCCAGTCACCGCGCCGGCCGCGCCGGCGCCCGCACAGCCGGCGCCGCCGGGACGAACGCCTGAATCCCAGGAAAAACTGGCCGCTCTCGACCTTGGCACCAATAATTGCCGGCTCCTGATCGCGAGCCCTCGCGGGCGCGGCTTTCGCATCTTCGACGCCTTCTCGCGCATCGTCCGCCTCGGCGAGGGCGTCTCGGCGACCGGCGCGCTTTCCGAAGACGCGATGGCGCGCACGATCGATGCGCTGAGGGTCTGCGCCGACAAGATTGCGAAGCGCGGCGTCATCCGTACACGGTGCATCGCGACGCAGGCTTGCCGCGCCGCCTTGAACGGGCGGGAGTTCCTGGCGCGCGCCGAGCGCGAGACGGGTCTCAAATTCGAGATCATCACGCCCGCGGAGGAAGCGCGCCTCGCCGTCACCGGCTGCGGGGAACTGATGGATCAAGACGCCCCCGCCGGCCTCATTTTCGACATCGGCGGCGGCTCGACGGAAATCTCGTGGGTGCGCCCTCGCTCCGGCGACGGCCGCGCGCGCACGCCGGAAATTCTCGCCTGGACGTCCTTGCCGCTCGGCGTCGTCAATCTTTCCGAGCGCCATGGCGGCCGCGAGATCACGCGCGAGCGTTATGACGCGCTCATCGGCGCGCTGCGCGCCGAGATCGCAGCGTTCGGCGATCCCGCCGGCGTCCGACCGCTGTTCACGGATGGAAACGGGCATTTTCTCGGCACGTCCGGCACGGTGACGTCGATCGCCGGCGTCCATCTCGGACTGCCGCGCTATCGCCGCGACAAGGTCGACGGCCTCTGGCTTTCGAGCGAGGAGGTGCGTTCCGTTTCGGAGCGCCTGCGCGCGATGACTTACGAGGAACGCTCGATGGAGCCTTGCATCGGTGTTGAGCGCGCCGACCTGGTCGTCTGCGGCTGCGCCATTCTTGAGGCGCTCCTGCTCGAATGGCCGGCGACGCGGATTCGGGTCGCTGACCGGGGCCTTCGCGAAGGGATTCTCGTCGGTCTTGCGCAGGAGAAAAACCGGGAACGCGGCCGCAACCGCCGCAGGCGGCGGTCGCACCGCCTATTTGCGCCCCCCGCCGCGCTCCCCGAAGAAGCGCGCTAGCCCCGTCGTCGCCACGGCGGTTGCAAGGGCGGCGATCGCAACCCGCAGGCGCCCTTTACGACCGGAAAATCGCTCTGCTATAGCGCGCCATGGAGCGACGACCTTCGAAGGCGAAAGGCGCCTCGCGCGCCCGCAGGCGTCCGCCGACAGACCAGGCGACGACCGCGCTTGGCGCGGCCGCTGAAAAGCGCGGGCTGAAAGCCAAACCGGCGAAAAAAGACCAGGGCGCCGCCGGCCAGCGCGAGATGCGCGTCAACGTCAAGACGGCCAAGGGGCGCAAGGTCTCCTCGACGCTCTGGCTCGACCGGCAATTAAACGACCCTTACGTCGCGCGCGCGAAGGCCGAGGGCTATCGCAGCCGCGCCGCCTACAAGCTGAAAGAACTCGACGAGAAATTCGGACTCTTGAAGAATGGCGCGCGCGTCGTCGATCTCGGCTGCGCGCCGGGCGGCTGGCTGCAAGTCGCGGCGGAAAAAGGTGCGGGGCGCGTCGCCGGCATCGATTATCTCGCCATGCCGCATGTTCCGGGGACGGAGCATCTCGAGCTCGATTTCCTCGACGATACCGCGCCCGAAAAGCTGAAGGCGCTCCTCGGCGGCGAGGCGGACGTCGTCCTCTCCGACATGGCGGCGCCGACGACTGGACATCAATCGACCGATCACCTCCGCATCATCGCGCTCGCCGAAGCCGCGCTCGACTTCGCAGAGGATGTGCTGGCGCCGGGCGGCGCCTTCGTGTGCAAGGTCTTCCAGGGCGGCGCCGAGGGCGATCTCCTTTCGCGCATGAAGAGGAATTTCGCGATCGTCAAACACGCCAAGCCGCGCGCCAGCCGCGCCGATTCAGCGGAAATGTATGTCGTCGCGCTGGGGTTCAAGGGGAGGGAACAAGGATCATGAGACTGCTCGCCGCCGCCGCTTTTGCTGCGCTCGCCGCCTGCGCTTCGCAAGGAGCGCCGGACGCGCCGGCGCAATATCAATCGCTCGCCGCCCCGACGCCGGCAGGCGTCGCGACGAAGGTCGGCCAGACGTCGGACGGTCAGAACGTCACCGTGAAAAAGGGGACGAAATTCGCGGTGGAGCTTGTCGGCACGCCGACCGCCGGCTTCCTCTGGCGCATCGTCGAGAAGCCGGGCTTTCTCGAACCCGTCGGCGAATATGGCGGGCCGACTTCCGCCGCGCAGCTTGAACCGGGTTATGCGGGCGGCAACCATTGGGAGGCCTTCTTGTTCGACGTCACCGGAACCGGCGAGGGCGAACTTCGCTTTCAGCAAGGGCGCGCCTGGGAGGAAGGAGAGGACGGTGAGGGCGCCGTCTACTCCGTTTACGTTTTCGCTGAGGAGTGATCCCGTCCATGCAGGTGCGTGAAGCGCTGACCTTCGACGACGTGCTGCTGGAGCCTGGAGCTTCGGAAGTGATGCCCTCGCAGGTGTCGACGAAGGCGCGCCTGACGCGCGGCGTGACGCTTAACATCCCGATCCTTTCCGCGGCGATGGACACGGTCACCGAAGCCTCGATGGCGATCGCGATGGCGCAGAACGGCGGCATCGGCGTTCTCCATCGCAATCTATCGATCGAGGAACAGGCCGAGCAGGTGCGCCGTGTGAAGCGCTTCGAAAGCGGCATGGTCGTCAATCCGCTGACCCTGCCGCCGGACGCAACGCTTGCAGAGGCGTGGAAGATCATGGACGAGCGGAAGATTTCCGGCTTCCCGGTGATCGAGAAGAACGGAAAGCTCGCCGGCATTCTGACGAACCGCGACATGCGCTTCGCCAGCGATCCGAAACAAAAGGTTTCGGAGCTGATGACGAAGGAAAATCTCGTCACCGTGCGCCCGCATGCAAGCCGGGAGGAGATCACGGCGCTTCTCCATCGCCACAAGATCGAGCGGCTGATCGTCGTCGATGACGCCTATCGCTGCATCGGACTCGTCACGGTGAAGGATATCGAGAAGGCGCAAAGATACCCCAACGCCGCGAAGGACGCCGAGGGGCGCTTGCGCGTCGCCGCCGCCTCGACGGTGGGCGACAAGGGGTTCGAACGCGCTGAGGCGCTCATAGACGCCGGCGTCGACGTCATCGTCATCGACACCGCCCACGGCCATTCGGCCCAGGTGCTGGCGCAGGTGACGCGCATCAAGAAATCCTCGAATGCCGCCGAGGTCGTCGCCGGCAATGTCGCGACCTATGACGGCGCCAAGGCGCTGATCGACGCGGGCGCTGACGCCGTGAAAATCGGCATCGGCCCCGGATCGATCTGCACGACGCGCATCGTTGCGGGCGTCGGCGTGCCGCAATTGACGGCGGTGATGGACGCGGCGCGCGCCGCGCGCGAAAGCGGGGCGAGCATCATCGCCGACGGCGGCGTCAAATATTCAGGCGACATCGCCAAGGCGCTCGCGGCGGGCGCTGACTGCGTGATGATCGGCTCGCTGCTCGCCGGGACGGACGAGGCGCCCGGCGAGATCTTCATGTATCAGGGCCGCCCCTATAAATCCTATCGCGGCATGGGCTCGATCAGCGCGATGGCGCGGGGTTCGGCCGACCGTTATTTCCAGGCGGACGTGCAAAACGAAATGAAGCTCGTGCCGGAAGGCATCGAAGGCCAGACGCCCTACAAGGGCCCGGCGGGCGCCATCCTTCATCAGCTTGTCGGCGGCGTGCGCGCTGCGATGGGCTATGTCGGCGCGCCGACGATCGACGAGCTGCAAACGCGCGCGCGGTTCGTGAAAATCACCAATGCGGGACTTCGCGAAAGCCACGTTCACGACGTGCAGATCACGCGCGAGGCGCCGAACTACCCGACGCCCGGCCCCTAACCCCTAGTCCCTGACTTGTCCCCCCATCTTTCTCCCATTGTCCTCCTCGTCGCATCGAACGTCTTCATGACGCTCGCCTGGTACGGGCACCTGAAATTCAAATCGGCGCCGCTTCTCATCGTCATCGTCGTAAGCTGGGGGATCGCCTTCATCGAATATTGCCTTGCGGTTCCTGCGAACCGCATCGGCCACGCGGTCTATTCGGCGGCGCAACTGAAGACGATGCAGGAGATCATCACGCTCGCCGTCTTCGCGGTTTTCTCAGTCCTCTACCTGAAAGAGCCGCTGACCTTGAATCACGCCGTCGGCTTCACGCTGATCGCAGCGGGCGCCTGGTTCGTGTTCAGGGGCTAGACCGCAAGATCGCCAAGCGCGTCGATCAACGGGCCGATGTGCTTTTCGTAGTTTTTCCAGCGCGCGACGGCGTGGGTGTAGACCGGCTGGCGCACCTGCCAGGCGCTGAAGGTCTGGACGTGGCGCTTCCGCCGTTCGCCGGCGGGGCGGACTGCTTCGCTTATCCCCATCGCCGACTTCAGCGCGGCCGTTCCGGCGTCGACGTCGCTGATGAAAGTCTCATACTGCGCGGTTACGATGTTATCGAGCCGCTCGCGCCACATCCGCATATTGGCGTCATAAAGGCGATAGAGGTGACCCAGCGTATCAAGCCGCAGCGAATATTGATGCGCCGCCTTCAGGTCCTTGAAATAGCAGGACAGGCAGGTGTCGACGGGATTTCGCCGCGTTTCGATGATCAGCGAATTCGGAAACATTGACGCGATCATGCCGGCGTAGGCGAAATTCAAGAGGCTCTTGTTGACGAGGCGGGCGGCCGCCGGATGGCGCGATTCATATTTCTCGAGATAAAGTCTCCCAAGCCCGCCCAAAGCATGGTCCGGCGTTTGTGCGCACCATTCGGGGTAGTGAAGATTGCGGGGATGCGCACGCGTCATGACGCCGGACATTCTTATGATGTCCGGCGTTTCCCCAAGTCCGGCGATGCGCGGATCTTGTGACAGCTTGTCCTCGACAAGCGTTGAGCCCGATCGCGGCATGCCGATGATGAAGACCGGCTTTTCGCTGGGGTTCCCATGCGGCCGAAGGCGGTCGATCCTCTCCTTCGTCCAGACGCGGTCAACGGCGGCGAAAAAAGATTCGTGTTCGGCGCGGTCGTAACGCGCGGGCTGGCGATCGTTCGCGCGCTTATACGCGGCGAACGCGGCGTCATAGTCGCCAGCGTCGTCAAGGCATTTGCCCAGGGCGTAATGAAGCTTGATGTCGGCCTCGGATCCTTCCGGGGTCCGATCCGCCAGCGCGCGCAGCCTGTCGATCAGGGGATCGCCCTTAACGGCCTTGGTGATCCAGGCGAGATTCTGATAGGCGGAAGCATTGTCCGGATCGATCTCAAGCGCGCGCTCAAGCTCGGCGCGCGCGCGTTCGAAGTCGCCGGCCAGAACATGGGAATAACCGACATTGACGATGTAAGCGCTGTTGTCCGGTTCAAGCGCCGCCGCGCGCGCATACCAGCGCGCCGCCTCCGCGTGCTGCTGGTCCGCGGTCTCGACAAGGCCCATCGTGTTATGGGCGCCCGCGCTGTCGGGCGCGAGCGCGAGCGCCTCTGCCGCGATGACGCGCGCCTTCGCGATTTCGAAATCGCTGACCAGCGCGATAGCCTGATTGATCAGAGCCTCGACCTGCAACCCAAGGGTCCTCTTGCCCGCGAATCCGTCCGTTACGGTCCGCGACGGCGGGAGGCAAGCGCTGTTGCGGCCGGCGGACGCCCCCGGTATTCAGCCGCGCAACTCCATTGCAGGCGACATCATGCGCATGGCCGGCCGCGTCGCCGCGGCGATTTTGATCCTCGAAGACTTCGAGCGGCGGCGCGTGCCGCTGAAAACCGCGCTCGCCGACTGGGCGCGGGGCGCGCGCTATGCGGGGGCGAAGGACCGCGCGGCGATCGCGGGGCTTTGCCTCGACGTATTGCGGCGCCGGCGATCGCTGTCGGCGGCGATTGGGGATGAGGGCGTGCGCGCGACGATGCTGGCGCACCTTCGATTGTTCGAAGGGCTGAGCCCGGACGCGGTGGCGGCGCTCGCGGCAGAAGCGCCGCACGGCCCGGGCGCCCTGTCGGAAGCGGAAGCGGCGCGCCTTTCAACCCTTCGCGCTTTCGAACGGGAGAGTGCGCGGGAAGGCGGGGCGCCGAATTCTGTGGCGTCGGACTTTCCGGCCTGGCTCGAAGGCGCCGTACAAAGAGCGTTCGGCGGGGCGGCGCTCTCTGAGCTCGCAGCCTTCGCGGCGCGCGCCGACATCGACCTCCGCCTCAACACGTTGAGGACCTCTCCTGAAAAAGCCCTCGCCGCGCTTGAAACCGTCGGTGCGGCGCCGGCGCCGTTCCTCAAGACCGCCGCGCGCATTGCTGCGCCGACGAGCGAGGAGCGAGCGCCCGCCGTCACGGTCATCCCGGCCTTCAACAGAGGCTGGGTCGAGGTGCAAGATCTGGGCTCGCAGATCGCCGCCGCGGCGGCGGGCGAGATCGGGCGCGCGCAGGTCCTCGATTATTGCGCCGGCGGCGGCGGCAAGACCCTGGCGCTTGCAAGCCTGATGCGCGGCGCGGGCCAGCTTTACGCCTATGATGACGACGCGCGCCGTCTGCAGCCGCTTTATGAGCGCGCGCGCCGCGCCGGCGTCCGAAACCTGCAGATCATCAATCCCTCCACGGACAAAGCGGCGCTCGCCGCTCTTGAAGCGCGAATGGACGTCGTTTTCATCGACGCGCCCTGCACCGGCGCCGGCACCTGGCGGCGCCACCCAGACACCAAATGGCGTCTGTCGCCGCAGCAGCTCGACCGCCGCATCGAGGAGCAGGACGAGGTTCTTCGGGATGCAGCGCGCTTCGTGAAGCCGGGCGGGCGCCTCGTTTATGCGACCTGTTCTTTTCTCATGGAGGAAAATGAAGACCGGCTGGCGGCGTTCCTCCTCGGGCATCCGGCGTTCGTCGAAACGCGCGCGCTCGATGCGGTCTTGGCCTCCGGCCTTCTGGTTGAGGGCGCGCACGAAGCGCTGGCGCGCTGTGAAACGCCCAACGGCGCGCTGCGGCTGACGCCGTCGCGCACGCGAACGGACGGGTTTTTCATCGCGACGCTTGAGCGGCGTCAGACCGAAAAGACCGCGGCGGCGCGCTCAATGAACCAGAACGCTGCAACGGCGCCGAGCGCATAGCTGAAGGCGCACGATAGCCGCCGCGACGGCGCCGCCTCGGCGCGGGCGCCGGGCTGCGCACGCTGCAACGCGAACAGGGCGCCGAAAACGGCGAGGATGATCGCCAGCTGTCCCGCCTCGACGCCGAGATTGAAAAACAAAAGCGCGGTCGCCTTTTCGGTCGCCGGCAGGCCGACTTCCGAAAGCGCCGCGGCGAACCCGGCGCCGTGCGCAAGGCCGAAGACGCTCGCGACGACGGCGGGGCGCCGATAGCTGATCGTGCGGCGGTTTCCGCGCGCGATCTCGGCAGCGAGGAAGACGATTGAAAGCGCGATCACCGCTTCGACCGCCGGAACCGACACGCGGATGACGTCAAGCGCCACGAGCGCCAGCGTCAGCGAATGGGCGAGCGTGAATCCCGTCGCGGTGACGATCGCCCGCCTGAAGGCCCCGGCGATGACAAGCAAGCCGGCGAGAAATAGCAGGTGGTCGACGCCGAACGCGATATGCTCGACGCCGATTGCGAAATAGCTTCGCGCGACGCCGCCAAAGGAATTTGGCTCGGGCAACGCCCACGTCGTCTCGTCCGGCGCAAGGATGGCCGTCCGCGTCTCGCCGTCGCCGAGCCGCGCGCGCACGATGGTCGTCAGCGAGGGGTTGTACGCCGGCCACGCGATCTCCAGCCATACGCCGGCGAGGCTCTCGCAGCGATAATCAGCCTCGATCGTGCGCGCGCCGCGCCGGCGCTCGCTGACGGGCGTGCAAGGGACGCCAAGGCGAACCGACGGGGCGTTGGCCGCATCGACGGACGGGGGCGCGACGGCGCGCAAGGAAACGGCGCCGCCGTCCTTGGCGATCTCTACGAAAAGCGGGCGCGACTCATGCGCGAAGGCGGGCGCCGCAAGGAGGACGGCGGCGAAGACCGCTGCAATCGCCCTCATCCTCCGCCGCCTTCCAGCCGGTCGATGACGCGGTAGCGCGCGATGATCTTGTCAATCGCGTCGTCGATCGCCGCCTGGCGGCGCTCCTCAGCCGCGTCTGCGCGCACGACATCTTCGATCTCGGCGAGCGGCGCAAGGCGGGAAGGCGTGCGCGCCGTTACCAAAATCAGATGCTCTCCGTAGTCGGAGGAAAAGGGGCCGCGCCATTCCTGAAGCGCGGTTGCGGGATCGAAAACGGCGGCGGCGATCTCGTCGCCGAGCTGGCTGCGGATATAGTCATCCGTCCGGTCGACATAATTCTTGTGGAACAAGAAGCGCTCACCATAGCGGGTGGCGTCCTCAAAGCGCGCCCCGTCGGCGCGGAGCTGTTCGAGCAACGCTGCGGCCGCAGCCTTGGCCTCCGCGCGCGAGCGATCTTTCGCCGACACGAAAACATGCGTCGCCGTCGCGGCCGCCGGGGAGCGGTAAAGGTCCTTGTTCGCAGCGTAAAAAGCGGCGACTTCCTTGGCGGTCAGGTCAGGCGTCTTCGCGGCGGCTTCAGCCAGAAACTCCGCCTTCTGTACGCGCCGCTGGCGGATCACATAATCGCCGGCGTCGAGCCCGAGCGCGATCGCTTCGCGGTCAAGAGCCTCCTCCCGCACATAATCCTTGACGAGTTTTGCGCGCGCGTCATCGCTCATGCCGTCGAGCAGGGCCTCGGCCGCGCCCGGTTCGAAAGCTTTCGACCGGAACTGAACATGGGAAAGGAGAGCTTCGCGATCGACAACGATCGCCTTCGCCTCGTCCCCGTCGGGCGCCGCGACGCTGGCGATCATGAAGAGCAGCGCGCCTGCGGCGAGGAAGTGCGTCAGCGGGTCTTTGAGAAGCGCGGAAAGGCGCATCTCTAGCGCCCCGGCGAATACCAGATCGGCGAGGTGAAGGCGCGTTCCTGAATGACGGGGGCGTGGCCTTCGGGCGGCGCCTCCCCGAGCGCGGCGGCGTCATAGGTTGAATTGCGCGGCGTCGGAATTTCGAGCGCGCGAACGTAATAAAACGCCTTTTGCGAGGCGTTGAAATCAGGATCGCGCCAAACGGTCGTGAGTTCAGCCGCGCCGATGGCGTTTGTGTAATGCGCCGAAGGAACATCGACCGTTTCGCCGACCGCCGCCAGTTTTCCATCAGCTCCCCGTTCGCGGCCGGCGCTCCACGCCGCGTCATAAACCTTCTCGCGCGCCTTGCCGTCGGCGCCTAGCCAGCCTTTCACGACCTGCACGCGGTCGAGATTGGCGCCTTTCGGGTCTTTCACGGCCTGGATGAGAAAGGACGGCGCCGCGCCGAAGCCGGCGATATCGGCGCCCATCGGCACGCCTTTCGAATAGCCGACGGCGGCGAGGTCGGGCGCGGAAAGATCGGCGTCGCTGAATTCGAAGCCGCCGAAAAAGCGCACCGCCATGCGCGGTCCCGTCGTCGCGTAAACTTCTCGGCGTTTGAACGCCGCGAAAATTTCCTCGCGCGTGTTTTCCTTCGCCCAGACGCCCGCGAGACCGGACGCCGACATGTCCCAGCCGGAAAGCTGGGAGACGACGGCGCCGGGCTTCTTGTTTTCCGGTATGACGTCAAAGCCGAATTTGCCGGTGAAGTTGTTTTCCTCCGCCGACGAAAGGCCGCTGTGGCTGTCGGTCGCGCCGATCATGCCGAGCTTGAAAGGGTTGACGCCGAGCGCTGCTTCAAGCTCAAGCCCGGTCTTGAGGGCGCTGCGCACATAGTCGGCCGTCGTGACCGTCGGATCGTGTTCGGCGTCCTCGCGCGCCTCGATAAGCCGGCCGAAAAACTCAAATCCGGCGAATTCATCATCCGGCGACAGGATCGGATGCGTCTCCGACGTGCCTTTGATCTGCGTCACTTCCGCGACCGGTTCCCAGTTTGCGCGCAGGCGCGCATAATCGGCGGTCAGCGGTCGACCGTCATAATCGACGTTCGCGAACATGCGGCCTTTCGAGATGTTGGAATTATGGGGGATCGACACGAAATCGGCGCCGGTTTCGGCGCTCGTCTTCGCCAGCCAACGCCACAAATCCTCGGGGTTGCCGCTGTCATTGGCGGAGTAGGGAAGATAGGCCTTCGCTTTCGAAGGGTCGCCGTCGGTGACGACAATTCGGTGCAGATTCGCGCCGTCAGGCGTCGGCGAATATTCCCAGGCGGCGAAAGTGGTGAATTTGCCAGGTTGATTGTGCTTTGTCGCCGCGTCGAGGTTCTTCGCCCAGAAGGAGCGGAACATCTCCTCATTCTCGAGATCGTCGAGCAGCGTCGGGTCGGACAGCAGCCAGCGCGTCGCGCGCGCGCGAAGGTCGGGCGCGGAGGTGAGATCCTGCCAGCGCCACAGCAGCGCCGTTCCAGGCCCGACCTTTTTCGGCCGCCGATCCTCCGGCGTATTGGCGAGCGTGATCGCAAGGATGAAAAGACCGAAGGCGTCCTCGTCATTGCCGGCCTGCTGCAGTGCGATCAGCCGCTTGCCGAGGCGCGTATTGGCGAGCCGTTTATCGCCTTGCGTGAACAGCGCATAGGGCGTTCCCATCAGCTCCGCATGGTCGGATACGGCCAGGAAATCGAGCGGCGTCTGCAATTGCATTCGCGCGCGCGAATAGGGGTGGATGACGGGCTTGCCTTTCGCGAAGCGATAGGCGGTGTCGGCGTCCGCGGTGCGGTTTTGCAGGAAATAGGCGTCGACGGAAAGATTGGTGTGAAGATGCGTGTCGCCCCAGAGCAGCTTGTCAGGATAGGCTTGCGCATTCGCCGCGCCCGACATCGCAATCACGGCGATCGCCGCTCCGGTCAGGAATTTTCGCATTATCGTCGTCTCCCAGATTGCGGGCATGTTGCCGCGAAGCGGGCGGGACCCGCAAGATTTCTCGGCTGTTCAACAGGCGGCGATCCGCGCTAGGGACGCGCCATGAGCACGGCGGGAAACCTGAAGATCGGCACGCGCGGCAGCGCCATGGCGCTCGCCCAGACGCGCGAGGTCGCGCGTCTGCTGACCGCGGCCTTCCCCGGATCGGCTCCGCAGGTGGTGACGTTTACGCCAAGCGGGGACCGCGACCAGACGAGCAAGCTTGACCAGCATGGCGGCAAGGGCGGCGCATTCGTCGGCGAACTGCGCGCCGCGATGATCGCGGGCGAACTCAATTGCGCCATGCATTCCCTGAAAGACATGCCGGGCGATCAGGAAACGCCGGGGCTCGTCGTTGCGGCGTATCTGAAGCGCGATGCCGCGGAGGATGCGATCGTCTTGCCCGTGGGGGTCGATGCGGGCGATGCGATCGACCGGCGGCGGCTTGCAGGCATGAAGATCGGCACCAATGCGGTCCGGCGCGCGGCCTATTTGCGGCGCCTCTACCCGGAAGCGGAGGTCATCCACTTCCGCGGCGCCGCCGACACCCGCCTTAAAAAACTCGACGAGCGCATCCCGCAGAAGCTGCCGGACGGCGGCGAGGCGGGACCCGCCGACGCGCTGATCATGGGCGCCTCGGGCCTTGAGCGCATCGGCCGTGCGGAACGCATCTCGCGCGTCCTGTCGCCGGACCTCATGCTGCCGGCGGTGGGGCAGGCGATCGTCGCGGTGGAATGCCCGGCGGCGGACTGGGAAACAAGGCGCTCGCTCGCCGCGATTGATGACGCGCAAACGCGGGCCGTCGCGGAAGCCGAGCGCGAAATGCTCTGGATATTGAACGGCCACTGCAACGCGCCGATCGCAGGTTACGCGCAGGTGAACGTCGCGCGCCTTCGTTTGCGCGGCGCGGTCATCAGCCATGACGGCAAGACGATCATCGAAGCAATGCGCGAAGGCCCGCTCGACCGCCCGCGGGAACTGGGTCGCGCGGTAGGGCTCGACCTGGTTGAGAAGGGCGCGCAGCGGCTGATTGAGGCGGCGCGCAACCCTTGAGCGGTGCTCACTGGCGCCTGTTCTTCACCAACTCCTCAACGACGCCCGGATCGGCGAGCGTCGTGATGTCGCCGAGATTGCTGACGTCGCCTTCTGCGATCTTCCGCAAAATCCTTCGCATGATCTTCCCCGATCGCGTCTTCGGCAAGCCTGGCGCGAACTGAATGATGTCGGGCTTGGCGATCGCTCCGATCTCGTTTCGGACGTAGGCGGACAATTCTGTTTCGAGCGTCGCCGACGGCGCCGCGCCCTGCATCAGCGTCACATAGGCGTAAATGCCTTGCCCCTTGATGTCGTGCGGATAGCCTACGACGGCCGCTTCGGCGACCTGGGGGTGCGCGACGAGCGCGCTCTCGACTTCCGCCGTGCCGATGCGGTGGCCGGAAACATTCAGCACGTCATCGACGCGGCCCGTGATCCACCAATAGCCGTCCTCGTCGCGCCTCGCGCCGTCGCCGGTGAAGTAGAGGCCGGGATAAGTGGAGAAATAGGTGTCGATGAAGCGCTGATGGTCGCCATAAACCGTGCGCATCTGGCCGGGCCATGAATCGAGCAGCACAAGATTGCCGCTCGCCGCGCCCTCGATAAATCTTCCCTCCGCATCGACGAGCGCCGGCTTGACCCCGAAGAGGGGCTTCGTCGCGGAGCCCGGTTTCAAATCCGTCGCGCCGGGCAGAGGCGCGATTAGCGCCGCGCCTGTCTCCGTCTGCCACCAGGTGTCGACGATGGGGCAGCGTTCCTTGCCGACCGTGCGATAATACCAGAGCCAGGCTTCCGGGTTGATCGGCTCGCCGACCGTGCCGAGCAGGCGCAACGACGACAGGTCCGCCGCGTTCACGGGCGCGTCGCCCTCGCGCATCAGCGAGCGCAGCGCGGTCGGCGCGGTGTAGAAGACGTTGACCTTATGCTTTTCGCAGACGCGCCAGAAGCGGGAAACGTCCGGGTATGCAGGCACGCCCTCGAACATCAGCGTCGTTGCGCCGTTGGCGAGGGGGCCGTAGACGATATAGGTGTGGCCTGTGATCCAGCCGACATCGGCCGTGCACCAGTAGATCTCGCCGGGTTTGTAGTCGAACACCGCTTCATGCGTGAACGCGGCGTAGACGAGATAGCCGCCGGTCGTATGGAGAACGCCTTTGGGTTTCCCCGTCGATCCTGACGTATAAAGAATGAACAGCGGGTCTTCGGCGTTCATGACCTCCGGCGGGCAGTCGGGCGCCACGTCCTCGCGCGCGGTTTCCCACCAGAGATCGCGGCCTTTCGTCCAGCCGATGTCGCCGCCGGTGCGTTTGACGACCAGCACGAGGCGAACGCCCGCCGCTTTTGACAGCGCCGCATCGACATTGCGTTTCAAGGGAATGCGCTTGCCGCCCCTCACGCCCTCATCCGCGGTGATGACGGCGACAGCGCCGCAATCCGCGATCCGCGCCGCAAGGCTGTCCGGCGAGAAGCCGCCGAAGACAATGGAATGAACCGCGCCGATGCGCGCTGAGGCGAGCATCGCGTAGGCGGCCTCCGGGATCATCGGCATATAGATGACGACGCGGTCGCCGCGTTTGACTCCGCGCGCCTTCAAGATATTCGCCATCCGACAGACTTCGCCATGAAGCTCGCGGTAGGTGATGCGGCGGTCGTCTTTGGGATCATCGCCCTCCCACAGGATCGCGACTTCGCCGGCGCGTTCGGGCAGGTGACGGTCGATGCAATTGACGCAAGCGTTCAGCCAGCCGTCTTCGTACCAGCGGATGCGGAAATCCGCCCTGTTGAACGAGACGTCCTTGATTCGTGTCGGGAACGTCGCCCAGTCAAGCCGTCCGGCGATCTCCGTCCAGAATTTTTCCGGCGCTTCGATCGAGCTTTTATATTCGCGCTCATATTTTTCGCGCGTCCAGATCGCGCGTGCGGCGGCGGCGGGTTTCACGGGGATGAGGTCGGTCATAGGAATTCCTGAGTATCATGGCCACCCCGGCGCCGCGCTCTCGCGCGGAACCCGGGGACCATCTCCAGAGGCGCCGGCGCGCGCGATGGCGAGTTTCGGGAGTCGGACCCCGGGTCGGCGTCGCCGTCCGGGGTGATGATTGTCTTTGTTCGTCACTTCTTGGGCTTCAAGATCGCCTTCTTCTCCAGAAACTCCTCGACGCCGTGGACGCCCCATTCGCGCCCGTTCCCGGACTGCTTGTAGCCGCCGAAGGGGGCGGTCACGTCGACGCCGGCGCCGTTGAGGTGAACGTTCCCGGTCCTGAGGCGCCTTGCGACCTTGCGCGCATGACTGACGTCGCCGGAATAGACATAGCCCGAAAGTCCGTAGGGCGTGTCATTGGCGATCGCGACCGCGTCGTCTTCGTCCTTGTACGGAATAATCGTGAGGACCGGGCCGAAGATCTCCTCGCGCGCGATGGTCATGGCGTTATTCGCGCGCGCAAAGACGGTCGGCTTGACGTAATAGCCGCGCTCAAGGCCCTCCGGTTTGCCGGGCCCGCCCGCGACAAGCTCGGCGCCTTCCTTGACGCCTTGTTCGATGAGGCCTTGCACCTTTCTCCACTGCGTCTCGCTCGCGACCGGTCCGATGACCGTGCCGTCGGCGTAAGGATCGCCGGGCTTCACCTTCGCCGCCGCCTCGCGCGCGATGGCGATCGTTTCGTCCATGCGGCCGGCCGGCACCAGCATGCGCGTCGGCGCGTTGCAGGACTGGCCGGAATTATTCATCACCGTCATGACGCCGATGGTGACGGCGCGCTTGAAGTCGGCGTCGTCGAGGATGATGTTCGCTGACTTGCCGCCTAGCTCCTGCGCGACGCGCTTGACGGTCGGGGCGGCGTTCTTCGCTACTTCGACGCCGGCGCGGGTCGATCCGGTGAAGGAGACCATGTCGACATCGGGGTGCGATGACATCGCCGCGCCGACTTCCGGCCCCGTGCCATGAACGAGGTTGAATACGCCCTTCGGCACGCCCGCCTCGTCAAGAATCTCGGCGAAGAGATGGCCTGAAATCGGTGCGACCTCCGAAGGCTTCAGCACCATGGTGCAGCCGGCGGCGAGGGCCGGGGCGACCTTGCAGGCGATCTGGTTCGCGGGCCAGTTCCATGGCGTGATGAGCGCGCAGACGCCGACCGGCTCGCGCATGAGCCAATGCGTCCCTTCGTCCTTTTCGAATTCGATCTCGTCGAGCGCTTTGAGCGCGGTCTGGAAATGCCCGAGCGAGGAGGCCGATTGCGCCTGGATGGCGAGCGCCTTCGGGGCGCCCATTTCCTCGGTGATGGCGCGCGCCATGTCTTCGTTTCGCTTAAGGTAGACCTGAATGATGCGTTGCAAGAGCGCCTTGCGATCCTCTATCGTCGTCGCGGCGAAGCCGTCGAAAGCGGCGCGCGCCGCCTTCACGGCGCGATCGACGTCGCTCGCATCGCCGAGCGCGATTGTCGCGCAGGGCTCCTCCGTCGCAGGGTTGATGACGTCGAGGCGGCCGCGGCCGTGCGGCGCCGCCCATTGTCCGTCAATGTAGAATTTCGTCAGGTCGCGCATCTGCCTCGTCTCCTGCTGCCGCCGCGCTGACAATCCGCCTCGCGCGTCAGGATTGCAACAGATAGAGCGGGCAGGGCGCCAGCTTCTCTTCGACAGCCGGGTGGCCGATATAAACGAAGTCGGGCGGGTCGGCTGATGCGGTCGCGAAATCGGCGAAGATCTCGCTCGCATGAATGACGCCGGGCGCGGTTTCAGGGCGGCACAGCGCCGTCACCAGCGAATCGGCGAGCGCCTTCCGGTTCTTGCCGGAGGCGAGTCCGGCGTCGAGCCACAAGCGCCATGACTTGCCGGCGCGCCGCGCGGCAGCGATCGCGCCGGCGGCGTCGTCAAACGCGAAAATCCTGCCGTTCGCCGTTTCGAGCGCGAAAGCGGCGCCCTCGGCTTGCGCGCCTTCGGCGCCCTCGCCGGTTATTGTCAGCGCCGCGTAGATGCGCCCGTTCGGATCATCGTCCCTCGCCGCCGGCGGTTTCGGCCAATCGAGCGACAAGGATTCGCCGCGCAGGCCAAGCCCGCGCCAGAAGCGTTCGTTCTCGGAGCTGACGGACGCCTCGCCCATCTCGCCGCGCCGCATGGCGAAGAAGCCGAGCGCCGGACCGTCAAGCATGCGCGCCTGCGCGATCGCCTTGCCCATCGAAACGCGCGCGCCGAGCCGATAGGCGGCCGGTCCGATTTTCGCGCGCCGGTTCCATTCGACGGTCTGCGCGCGCTCAATGCACGCGATGAACCGCCGACGCCAATCTTCCCCGAACGGCTCCACCGAGCGCGCGAGAAACGCCTCGGGCGCAAGCGGCAGCTGAATATTGAGCGCAACCTCCGCGTCGAGCAGCCGCTCGGCGATGACGATGTCGGCGCCCGCCGCGAGCGCGCCGAAGGCGGACGCGATGTCATAGCGTTTGAGAAACGCGTCGAAAGCGCGCGACAGCGCCTTTTCGCCTTCCGCCGCTGCGCCCGCGGCGACCAGCGGCCCTGAAAAGTACAGCGCCCCGCGCTGCGGCAGCGCGCTGTCGATCCAGGCAGCGTCGAACTTCAGCGGTCCAGCGAGGCGGCGAAGCTGCTTTCGCGTCGTCGCGGCCTTGCCAGGAGTGAAATCAGCCGCCGCCCGCGTCGCAGCGAACGCCCGCTCGGCCCCGCTGCTGTCTCCGGCGATCAGCAGCGCTTCGGCGAGCGTAGCGCGCGGGTAATAGGAAGGTTCATCCTCGTCGATCGCCTCGATCAGCTTTGCGCAGCCGGCGGCGACCCCCGCGGCGATTTCCCGCGCGCGCGCCGGTTCTCCCGCCATCGCATAGGCCGCGGCGGCGCTGACGCCGGGGTAATAGCCGCCGGTTTTGGCGTAGACCTTCGCGAAGTCCTCAGCCGCGCGCTTCATCTGCGCCCGGCCGGGCTCGCCGCCGCGAAAGGCGAGGTCGCGGCGCAGCCGAGGGCCGAGGCACAAGATGTCCTCGTCCGCCGCGTTCTTCGCCAGCTTGAAGCTGTCGGACAGGGCGAGCGCTTCTTCGAGCGCGCCGGTGCGCGCGAGCGCCAGCGCGGCGCGGTGCTTGAACCGGTCGTCGCGCGGGGACCGGCGCACAGCCTCCAGCGCAAGGTCATAAGCGACATGGTTGAGGCCGTAATCGAGATGCGCGTCGATCTCCCAAAGCGCATCCGTCTCCGGCGCCGCCAATTTCGCCGCGCGCCGCACGCCGGCGATCTGCATCAGCCGTTTGCGGTTCTCGACCATGATATCGCCGGCCTTGGTCTGAAAGATCAGGCCCGACTTCTCCCACATCGCAAGCGTACGGTTCACATGCTCGCGGCTGACCGCCAGCATGTCGGCGACGAAGGACTGCGACAATTTGCCGATGACGGCCGTCGGCTGCCAGCGATTGCCTGCGGTCATCGCCGCCATCTGCGAGAAAAAGGCGGCGAGGCGCATTTCAAGCGGTGATTGCAGGGCGAGCGCGAAACGCGCTTCGAGTTTTGACTGGCGGACGGCGAGCGTCGCGATCACGGTTTCCGCCAGATCATGGTTTCGCCGAAGGATGCGGCGAAAATCGTCGACCGGCGCTGCGGCGGCGGTGACGTTCGTCAGCGCGCGAAGTTCGCGCGCGGCGTCGCCGGTGGAATCCGCCGGCTTGTCGCGAAAAGCGACGTCGACGGCGATGGCGTCGCCGGGGCCGAAAAGGCCGACAAGGACGCTTTTGGCCGCCGCCGGTTCGGCCGCGAGCTTGGCGACGACGCCGGTCTCTATGACGTAGATTTCCGGCGCCTTGCCCTTCGGCGGCGCGATCAGGCCGCCGCGCTGGACCGCAAGGCTGCGCGCCGCGCGGGCGAGTTCGGCGAGGTCAGCGGGCGCAGCGCCCTTGAACGTCGCCGAATTGCCGAGGATGCGGGCGATGTACCCGCGTTCCGCCTCTGTTTGCTGCGGCGCCATCTGCGCTCCCGGGGCCGGACCGTGATCGTCGCTGGTCATCATCGGGAATGCCTTCGATGCGAGCAACTGGCGACCGGGCGACCGGAAGTTGTGCGCCGCGCCCCAAAAATCATGGAAACGGCCGAAGGGCATCGGCCGTTTCCAGACTTTCTCCCCCAGGCGCTGGCGCTCGATCAGGGCGAAAAGAGCGCCTTCCCCCGCCGGATGCCGGTCCCTCTCGCAATTTCAGGAGGGGCGGCGATGAGGTCCTGCATCCGTGATCTGAAGATAGCGTTCGCCTGGCGGGGCGCCTGTGATGTGCGTCACGCCCCGCGCCGATCGGACGAAGGCCTCGCCTCAAATGTGCCGGCCGTGCGCCTCGCGACGCGGAACGTCAGGAAATTTTGGGGGTGAAAGCAGTGAAAATGGCGCCCCCCCTCAACAAGGAGGGAAAGACAATCCTCACCCCAGATACCCGTTTTTCCGGAGGTGCTCGACAATCGCCGTTGCGGCGTCGGCGGCCGTGACTTTCGAGGTGTCAAGCGTCAGTTCCGGATTTTCCGGCGCCTCATAGTCGCTGTCGATGCCGGTGAAGTTCCGGATCTCGCCGCGCCGCGCCTTGGCGTAAAGCCCCTTGACGTCGCGTTTCTCGCAGACGGCGAGCGGGGTCGAGACGAAAATCTCGATGAACTCGCCGTCCTCAAGCGCCTCGCGCGCCATCCGCCGCTCGCTCTGGAAGGGTGAGATAAAGGAGACGAGGACGATAAGGCCGGCGTCGACCATCAGCTTTGCGGTTTCCGACACGCGGCGGATGTTCTCAACGCGGTCAGCGTCGGTGAATCCCAAATCCTTGTTGAGGCCGTGGCGGACATTGTCGCCGTCGAGCGTGTAGGTGTGCCGGCCCATGTCGTGGAGCCGCTTTTCGACAAGGTTCGCGACCGTCGACTTGCCGGCGCCCGAAAGCCCAGTGAACCACAATACGCACGGGCGCTGGTGCTTGGCCCTGGCGCGCGCGACCTTGTTGACGTCAAGGTCCTGCCAGTGGACGTTCTGCGCGCGCCGCAGCGAGAAGTCGATCATCCCGACGCCGACGGTGTTGTTCGTCCGCTTGTCGATGATGATGAAGGAGCCTGTCTCGCGATTCTCCCGGTAGGGATCGAAGGCGATCGGCGCCGAGGTCGAGACGTTGCAGACGCCGACCTCGTTCAGCTCCAGCGTCTTGCCCGACATGTGTTCGAGCGTGTTGACGTTGATCTTGTGTTTGAGCTCGGTGATCGAGCCCGAAACCACGCGGTTCGCCGTCTTGAAGAAATATTGCCGGCCGGGGATCATGTCCTCGTCATGCATCCAGATGATGTGCGCGGCGAACTGGTCCGATTGTTCGGCGGGCGCCTTGGCCGCGCACAGAATGTCGCCGCGGCTGATGTCGATTTCATCGGCGAGCGTCAGTGTCACCGCGCGATGGGGCCCGGCGGCGGGAAGATCGCCGTCCTGCGTGACGATGCGTTTGACGCTTGAGCGGCGCCCCGACGGAATGACGACGACTTCGTCGCCTGGCTTCACGGCGCCGGAAGCGATCGTGCCGGAAAAGCCGCGGAAATCGAGGTTCGGCCGGTTCACCCATTGCACGGGCAGGCGGAACGGCAGATCCTCGCGCCCCGACTCCACTTCGATCGTTTCAAGATAAGGGAGGAGCGCAGGGCCGTTGAACCAGCGCGTGTTGGCGCTCTTTGTCGTGATGTTGTCGCCTTCCAGCGCCGACATCGGGATTGCGACGATCGATTCGAAGCTGAGTTTGCCGGCGAAAGCGCGATAATCGGCTTCGATCCTGTCGAAAACCGCCTCCGAATAACCGACGATGTCCATCTTGTTGACGGCGACGACGATGTGACGGATGCCGAGCAGGGACGCGATGAAGGAATGGCGCCGCGTCTGTTTCAAGACGCCCTGGCGCGCGTCTATGAGGATGACGGCGACATCCGCCGTCGAGGCGCCGGTCGCCATGTTGCGCGTATATTGTTCGTGCCCCGGCGTGTCGGCGACGATGAATTTGCGCTTTTCGGTCGAGAAAAAGCGGTAGGCGACGTCGATGGTGATGCCCTG
>DNZB01000115.1:8841-15698 GCA_003506635.1 Parvularcula sp. | reverse complement strand
ACGCACTCCATGACCGACGAAACCCCCTTCCCCGCCGGCGCGCTGATGAAAGGCAAGCGCGGCCTCATCATGGGCGTCGCCAACAAGAATTCGATCGCCTGGTCGATCGCGCAGCAGCTCCACGCGCAAGGCGCCGAAATCGCCTTCACCTATCTGAACGAAGCGATGGAGCGGCGCGTGCGCCCGCTCGCCGAAAGCCTCGGCGCGAGGCTGATCCTTGAATGCGACGTGCTCGACGATGCGCACATGGAAAAGACCTTCGCGACGATCGCGAAGGAATGGGGAACGCTCGACTTCCTCGTCCATTCGATCGCCTTCACCGACAAGGCGGCGCTCGAAGGCTCCTTTGTCGCCAACACCTCGCGCCAGAACTTCAAGGATACGATGGACGTCTCCGCGTTCTCCTTCGTCGACGCCGCGCACCGCGCCTCGAAGCTGATGGCGAACGGCGGGTCGATGGTGACGCTCACCTATCTCGGCTCCGAGCGGACCATTCCGAACTACAACGTGATGGGCGTCGCCAAGGCGGCGCTTGAAGCCTCGATGCGCTATATCGCGCGCGATCTCGGCCCCGCCGGCGTGCGCGTCAACGCGATCTCGGCGGGACCGATCAAGACGCTCGCCGCGGCCGGCATTTCCTCGGGCCGGCACATGTTTTCGTTCAACCGGAAATCATCGCCGCTGCGCGACGACACCGATCCCAAGGGCGTCGCCGGCGCGGCGCTTTATCTCCTCTCCGATCTCGGCGCCTCTTGCACGGGCGAAACGCTGCATGTCGACGCCGGCTTCCATATCGTCGGCATGCCGGACGAGGATGCGCTGAAGGCGGAGTAGGCGCGCCCGCCGTCACCCGGCGAGGGTTTGCGCAAGCCGCGGCAGCCCGACCGCCATTACGACGCTGATGACGAGGCCGAAGGCGGCCTTCGCGGCGTCTGACGCGACGATCTTGAAGGTCTCGCCCGGCGACCGGATCTTGTCGATCGTCGCGATCGCGAATTCGCGGCCGGCGATCAGGCCGAGAAAAGCCCATGTCGTCGACATCGGCGTGTTGTTCACATAGGCGAAAAACGCCAGCACCGAAGCGTAGGTGAAATCGATGATCGTCGCCGAGCGGATATCGACGACATTGGTCTTCGACCTCAGGATCTTCTGGACCGGCCCGCCCTTCGCGATGAAGGTGACGAGCAGAAGCGCAAGAATGACAAGGAGCGAAACCGCAGCCTGCGCGTCGCTCAGTTCGCGCGGCAGGAAAATATAGATATTGGCGAAATCCTGGATCAGCCACGCCGCCCAGAGATAGCCCGTCGAGCACCATTGCAAGAGAATCCAGACCGGCTTTTGCGCGGCGTCAGGCGTCTTCAGGAAATGTCGCTCGACCGTCGGGGCTAACAGCGTGTAAAGAGCAAGGCCGCCCATGAACGCGAAGACATAGGCTTGCAGCGATTTCGTCAGCATGCCCTGCAAACCTGCGAGGCTGGCGAAGATCGTCAGGATCATGAAGGTCGTCGACACCGGGATGCCGAACGCCGTGATAACGAGCAGCATAACCGCCGGAATGACGTGATACCATTCGACTTCGAAGACCGGATATTTCTTCACGTCGGAAAGGCGGCCCCATGAGGGGTCTCCGTCATAGATAAGATAGCCGTAGCCAAAGACCACGACGAGAACGGCGGCCGCGAACAGGAACGTCGCCCACCAGGGAAGTTTCTGGTTCGAATTGATGAAAGTGCCGAGCGTCTGCAGCGCGTCATTGCCGACGACGGCGTAAGCGGCGAAGAAGAATCCGAGCAGCGCCCAGATATTGATTCCGAGAATGTCCAAGACAGGCCCCGATGTTACGCGGCGCGAGGCCGGCATTCGCCGTTCGCGGGCTTTTCGCGGCGCCCCTATCGGTTTTTTTTGTATCGCTTTTGTGACAAGAAACCGGCGCGCGGAGCATTCTACGCATCGATTGCGCAAATCGTTGCGTAAAAGGCGCTGGAGACATCAGATCAGGGCGCGGAACACCTCGTGAACATGAAAGCCGACAATGACAGGGCCCCGCCGCCGGGCCATCCGGCCTTGCCGCCGTCCCGCGCCGGGGTGCTGCTCGTCAATCTCGGCACGCCGGATGCGCCGACGGCGGGGGCGGTGCGGCGCTATCTCTCGGAGTTCTTGTCGGACCGGCGCGTCGTCGATTATCCGCGCCTTCTGTGGCTGCCGCTTCTGCACGGCGTCATCTTGAACATTCGGCCGGCGCGCAGCGCCGATGCTTATCGAAAGATATGGACCGACGACGGGTCGCCGTTGCGCGTCTATGCGGCGCGCGCGGCGGCGGCGCTCGGCGCGCGTCTCGGCGACCGGGCGATCGTCGATTACGCGATGCGCTACGGCCAACCCTCGATCGCTGCGAGGCTGAAGGCGATGCAGGCGCAAGGCTGCGACCGCATCGTCGTCATTCCGCTTTATCCGCAACATTCGCGCTCGACGACCGCAAGCGTCGGCGACGCGGTGTTCGGCGGGCTGAAGCCGCTGGTCTGGCAGCCGGCGATCCGCGTCGCCGCCGCCTATCATGATCACCCGGCCTATATCGCCGCTCTTGAAGGGAGCGCGCGCGCGAGCCTTTCGGCGCTCGGGTGGACGCCCGAGCGCGTCTTGCTGTCATTTCACGGAACGCCAAAACGGCATCTGACCGACGGCGACCCCTATTACTGCCACTGCATGAAGACCGCGAGACTTCTTCGTACGGCGATGGGTTGGAGCGAGGCGTTCGCGCCGTTGACGTTCCAATCGCGCTTCGGGCGCGAGGAGTGGCTGACCCCTTCGACCAGCGACATGATCGCGGCGGCGGGGCGCGAGGGCGTAAAGCGCCTTGCGGTGATGACGCCGGGATTTCTCGCTGATTGCCTCGA
The DNA here is from genome assembly GCA_003506635.1 of Parvularcula sp. GTDB lineage: Bacteria > Pseudomonadota > Alphaproteobacteria > Caulobacterales > Parvularculaceae > Amphiplicatus. The sequence continues at coordinate 12,804 of DNZB01000115.1, read as the reverse complement.
AACGCTTGAAGAGATCGCCATCGGCGGGCGCGAGACGTTTCACGCCAATGGCGGCGGCGAGTTCGCGGCCCTCCCCTGCCTCAATGACACCGTCTATATGACCGAGCTTCTCGAAGCGCTGACGCTGCGCGAAGCTGCGGGCTGGATTGAAGGCTGACCGATGACTGAACTTCTTGTCGCGCCGCAATTCTGGGGCAGCCTTGTCACGCTGACCTTCCTTGAGATCGTGCTCGGCATCGACAACCTCCTCTTCGTGTCGATCGCCGTCGCGAATCTTAAGGGCGCGGCGCAGAAAGGCGCGCGGCGGATCGGCGTCTGGGGCGCGATGGTGCTGCGCATCGCCATGCTCGGCGGCATTTTCTGGATCATCAACGCCGACAAGGCGCCGCTGTTCCTTCTGCCGGAGGGACTCGTGACTCTGTTCGCGCATGGCGGCGCCCACGCCGCCGAAGAGATGGCTCAGGTCACCTTGAAGGACCTCATCCTGCTCGCCGGCGGCCTCTTCTTGTTGTGGAAGGGCACGCAGGAAATCCACGCCGCGGTCGAAGGAACAGGGCACGAAGCCGCCAAGGCGAAGAACGAATTCTCCGCCGTCATCTTGCAGCTCTTCGTCATCAACATCGTCTTCTCGCTCGACAGCGTCATCACCGCCGTCGGCATGACCAACATCATCGAGGTGATGGTCGCAGCCGTCGTTTTGTCGACGTTCGTGATGGCGGCGGCGGCGGCGCCGCTCGCCGGCTTCATCGAGAAACACCCGACGACGAAGATGCTGGCGCTCGCCTTTATCCTGCTGGTCGGCGTCGCGCTTGTCGCGGACGGCCTCGGCTTCCACATTCCGCGCGGATACCTCTATTTCGCCATCGCATTCTCCCTTGCGGTCGAGCTTCTTAACATCCGCGCCCGGCGCAAGGCGGAGCATCCCGAGCGCGCGCATTGAGGGTCTTTTTTTCGGATCATTTCGACCTGCGTCTGCCCGCGGGTCACCGCTTTCCGGGAACGAAATACGGGCTGCTGCGGCGAAAGCTGCTCGAGGAAGACATTCTGCCGGAAGCCGCGCTGTCGCCTTCGCCCGAAGCCCTGCCGGCGGCGATCGCGGCGGCGCACGATCCCGTCTATGTCCAGGCGATCCGGACCGGCGCGATTTCCGCCACGACGATGCGGCGGATCGGTTTTCCGTGGTCGGAACATCTCTGGCGGCGATCGGCGGCGACCATGGGCGGGGCGATCGCCGCGGCGCGCGCCGCGCTTGACGACGGCGTTTCCGGCCAGCTCGCCGGCGGCACGCATCATGCGCATCATGATTTCGGCGCCGGCTATTGCGTCTTCAACGATTTCGCGATCGTCGCGATGACCCTTCTCCCCTCTCCCGCATGCGGGAGAGGGGTTGGGCGTGAGGGGGCGTATTGTGAGGGCAGCACCCTGATTGACGCCCCCGCACCCGGCGCTTCGCGCCACCCTCTCCCGCAAGCGGGAGAGGGTAAGGTCAGGCGCATCGCCATCATCGATCTCGACGTGCATCAGGGCGACGGGAACGCGGCCATCCTCGGCGCGCGCGAGGATGTCTTCATTTTCTCGATGCACGGCGCCAAAAATTTTCCGTTTCGCAAGGAAAAATCGACGCTCGATGTCGAACTTCCCGACGGCGTCGAGGACGACGAATATCTCCGCGCCCTCGCCGAGCATTTGCCGGCGGTGTGGGCGTTCCGGCCCGATCTCGTCCTCTATCAGGCGGGCGTTGATCCGCTGAAGGAAGACCGCCTCGGCCGGATGGCGCTGACGCATCGCGGGCTGAAGGAGCGCGACCGCATGGTGCTCGCCGGCGCCTGCGCGCGCGGCATTCCCGTCTCGATCGCCATCGGCGGCGGTTATGCGCAGCCGATCGAAGCGAGCATTGAGGCTTATGCCAATACGTGGCGCGTCGCGCGCAACGCCTTCACGCGCGCCTGACCGCCTCCAGGAAGGCGTCGACCTCTCCCTCGCTCGTCGCCCAGGAACAGATGAGGCGCTGCATCGTTCCGCTCGCCGGATCGCCCGGCGTCACCCAGGGATAGAAAGTCGCGCCGGCGGCGCGCAGCTTTTCCGCAGCGCCCGGCGGGAAGGAGACGAAGACCTCATTCGCTTGCGTCTCGTACCATATTTTCACGCCGGGAATCCCGGCGAGTCCTGCCGACAGCGCGCGCGCCATCGTGTTGGCGTGCGCCGCCATGTCGAGCCAAAGCCTGCCGTCGAAATAGGCGTCGAACTGCGCGGCGATGAAGCGCATTTTCGAGAAGAGCTGCGCCGCGCGCTTGCGGCGGAAGATGAAGTCTTTCGCCGCCGCGGGATCGAAGAAGACGACCGCCTCAGCGATCAGGCAGCCGTTCTTGGTCGCCCCGAGGGAAAGGACATCGACGCCCGCCTTCCATGTGACATCGGCGGGCGCGCAGCCGAGCGAAGCGAGCGCATTCGCAAGGCGCGCGCCGTCCATATGGACCTTGAGGCCCGCCGCTTTCGCCGCCGCGCACAGGGCCTTTACTTCGTCTACGGAGTAAATCGTCCCGCACTCCGTCGCCTGCGTCAGCGACAGGGCGCGCGCCGGCATGCCGTGCGGCGGGCGCTCGGGGAAGCCGGCGAGCGCTGATTTCACCGCCGCCGGCGTCAGCTTGCCGGCGACACCTTTGACCGGCAGAAGCTTTGCGCCGCCGGTGAAGAACTCCGGGGCGCCGCATTCATCCATCTGGATATGGCTTTCCTCATGGCAGAGGATCATTCCCCAGGACGGACAGATCTGCGACAGCGCCAGCGCATTCGCCGCCCCGCCGGTCGCGACGAAAAAGACCGCGACCTCATGCGCGAAGATTTCCGAGAATCTGTTCTCGACGCGCTTCGTCAGCGCGTCGCCGCCATAGGACGGCGCGCAGCCGTCATTGGCGCGCACGACCGCATCGAGAATGCGCGGATGCGCGCCGGCCCAGTTGTCGGAAGCAAAGTTCATGACGCGATCTTGCGGTCGCTCAGGCGACGGCGTCAAGAAACGCGGTGAAATCAGGAATGATGCGCCCGGCCCCCGCCGCCGCCAGTCGCGCTCCATGGCCGTCGAAACAGTGCCCGCCGCCCGTAAACCCCCAGACCGTCATGCCGGCGGCGCGCCCCGCGCGCACGCCGTTGACGCTGTCTTCAAGGACGAGACAGCGCGCGGGATCGGCGCCGATTTTCTCCGCTGCGTAAAGAAAGATATCCGGCGCCGGCTTGCCGGCGGCGACGAGATCGGCGGAATAGACATGCGGCGCCGCAAGCTCGTGGAGACCCATGCGCTTCAGCTTGGCCTCAAGAAATTCCGCGCGCGAGGATGAAGCGACGGCGATTCGGCCGACGCTTTCGCGCGCCGCGACGAGTGCGCGGTCGGCGCCGTCGATGATGGTGAGGGCCGCCATCTCGCGGCGCCTTCCCGCCATGACGCGCGTTTCGAAATCGTCCGGCGCGGCGGCGCCGAACGCCGCCCGAAAATCCGCCTTCAAGAGATCGAAATAGGCGCGGTCGTGAAGGCCCATGAAGCGGCGGACGAACTCTTCCGCCGTGTAGCTGAGCCCCAGGGCTTCAAGCGCCGCACGCTCGCCGCGCATCGCCAGCACTTCGGAATCGACGAGCACGCCGTCGCAGTCGAAGATGATCGCATCAAGGTCCATCCGCGACGCGATGGGGCAAGCCCCCGCAAAAGAAAAGCCCCGCCGCAGCGGGGCTTTCCGGATTGACGACGTTCGAGGCCCTAAAGGCTTGCAAGGACCGCGAGCATCAAGAGCGCCACGATGTTCGTGATCTTGATCATCGGGTTGACCGCGGGGCCAGCCGTATCCTTGTAAGGATCGCCGACCGTGTCGCCGGTAACGGCGGCCTTGTGCGCGTCGGAACCCTTTTTGTGGAGCTTTCCGGTCGCGTCGGTGAAGCCTTCCTCAATAAGTTTCTTGGCGTTGTCCCAGGCGC
>DNZB01000115.1:7882-8580 GCA_003506635.1 Parvularcula sp. | reverse complement strand
CCGCCGCCCGAGGTCATCGAGATGGCGACGAAGAGGCCCGTCAGGATGACGCCGATCAGCATCGCGCCGACCGCGGCCAGCGCGGCGGCCTTGCCCGCCACCATGCCGATCGCGAAGTAAAGGACGATCGGCGACAGGATCGGCAGGAGCGAGGGAACGACCATCTCCTTGATCGCGGCGCGCGTCAGCATGTCGACGGCGCGGGCGTAGTTCGGCTTTGAGGTTCCCTGCATGATGCCGGGATTTTCGCGGAACTGCTTTCTGACCTCTTCAACGACCGCTTGCGCCGCGCGTCCGACCGCCTGCATCGCCATGCCGCCGAAGAGGAACGGGAGAAGGCCGCCGAAGAATAGGCCGCAGATGACGTAAGGATCGGAGAGCGAGAACGTCAACGGCTCCATGCCCTTGAAGAACTGGTGCTGGTCCGTCGTATTGGCGAGATGGATGAAGTGCTTGATGTCTTCCGTATACGCCGCAAAGAGGACGAGCGCGCCGAGCCCCGCCGAACCGATGGCGTAGCCCTTCGTCACCGCTTTCGTCGTGTTGCCGACCGCGTCGAGCGCGTCGGTCGTTTCGCGGACCGAGCCTTCGAGCCCCGACATTTCGGCGATGCCGCCGGCGTTATCGGTGACGGGGCCGAACGCGTCGAGCGCGACGATCATCCCGGCGAGCGCGAGCATCGTCGTCACCGCCGTCGC
>DNZB01000115.1:7054-7552 GCA_003506635.1 Parvularcula sp. | reverse complement strand
CGGCAGCGCCGTCGCCTCCATCGACACCGCAAGGCCCTGAATGACGTTGGTGCCGTGGCCCGAAACGGACGCCGCGGCGACCGACTTCACCGGACGGAAGCCGGTGCCGGTGTAATATTCGGTGATCCAGACGATGAGACCGGTGACGGCGAGGCCGACGACGCCGCAGATGAAGAGGCTCATCCCGGTGAACGTCGCGCCGTCGATCGCGCCTGAAAAGCCGAAGATCGCATTCGTCACGGCGCCGATCGCGACAAGCGAAAGAACGCCGGTGGCGACGAGGCCCTGATAGAGAGCGCCCATGATGTTCTTCGACCCTTGGCCGAGGCGGACGAAGAACGTGCCGATGATCGAGGTCACGATGCACGCCGCGCCGATCGCGAGCGGGTAGATCATGAACGCTGTCGCGTTCGACGTGAACAGAATCGACCCCAGCACCATCGTCGCGGCGACGGTGACGACATAGGTTTCAAAAAGGTCCGCGGCCATGCCGGCGCA
>DNZB01000115.1:3905-6723 GCA_003506635.1 Parvularcula sp. | reverse complement strand
ATGCCGGCCTCGACCTTGCCGACCATGTCGCCCCCGACGTCAGCGCCCTTGGTGAAAATGCCGCCGCCGAGACGGGCGAACACCGAGATCAGCGAGGCGCCGAGCGAGAGCGCAACAAGCGCGTTGACGACCTCGCGGCTTTCCGGCGCAAGGCCCAAAGGCCCGGTGAGGACGGCGTAGTAACCGGCAAGGCCGAGCAGCGCGAGACCCGCAACCAGCATCCCCGTCACCGCGCCCGAACGGAACGCGACGGACAGTCCCTTGCCGAGACCTTCGGAAGAGGCTTGCGTCGTGCGGACGTTGGCGCGCACCGAAACCAGCATGCCGATATAGCCCGCCGAGCCCGACAAAATAGCGCCCGTGGCGAAGCCGAGCGCGGCGGTGAGGTCAAGCGCGAAGAGCAAGATCACGAAGACGACGACGCCGGCGATGGTGATCGTCGTGTACTGACGTTTGAGATAGGCCGAGGCGCCTTCCTGGATCGCCGCTGCGATTTCCTTCATGCGGGCGTTGCCCGCCGAAAGCGACATCACCTGCTGCACGGTGACGACCCCATACAAAATCGCGAGTATGCCGGCCCCGATGACCAGCCATAATTCAAGGCTCATTGCACCCTTCCCTTGGGTCCCCGAAGGACCGCCTGATTTGGATTGTCGGGGGGAGAACGCCGATATGGCCGCGACGCGAGGGACGTCAGCGCTTCAATCAGACCCCGATCGGATCGCGGGACTACTGACAAAGCCGGCCTTGAAAATCAACTGGAAAAAAGCGCGCGCGACGGTCCTTGGACTCGCGGGCGCGCTTTGCGCCGCCGCGCCGCTGCACGGCCCGTCGCCGCCCTGATCTCCGGAAATGACTGCTCCATTTTGCCTGTGTAACAAGCGCGGCGGCGCGGCGCGTCGGGCGCCGACGGGGACAAGCGCCGCCGCCATTGATGAACGCCGTAACGCGCCGCGCCATCAAACCCGCGAAGTCATTGTCGCCGCCGAAACGATCAAGACGATGCTTCCTATTCCCTGGCAGACCGGGCGCCCCGGGCGCGCGGCGGCGACATGCGTCTGTCGCGCAGCAGCCTCCAACCAGCCACACGCAGATGTGCGACACGCGGCGGCGCGCGCGAACACCTTCAATTCCTTCGCTTTTCCCATAGTCCGGCGCGCCGTGAAACATCGGCGAGCAATTGTTGAAACGCCAGCCTCCGCGCCGCGGCTTGCCGGTTTGGCCTCCAAAAGCTATTCGCCCGAGGTTCGCCAATCCTTGAGGAAAACTCCGGGACGCCGCGATCGGTTTTTCGCGGCCGGCGTTCGAGGCGGCCGACAACAGGGCGAGGGGCGTTCATGACCTTCAACGCTGATGCGGGCGCTTCGACAAGGGGCGTCGCCGACGAGGCCGCTCCGGCCGCTCTGACCCCTTCGCCGACCAATTCCGGGCGGCTGCCCTTGCGTCTCGACCTGTTCCCGACGCTGACCGAGGCGCTGGAATATGCCGGGCGCGGTGATGCGGGCTACAATTTTTTTAATCTGCGCGGCGGCCTCAGCGCCGTATTGTCCTATTCTGATCTGGTGCGGCGCGCCCGCTCCCTCGCCAGGCGTATGGCGGCGCGGTTCCCGCGCGGGTCGCGCATCGCGCTCGTTGCGGAAACAAGCCCTGAGTTCCTGACCGCGTTCTTCGCCTGCCAGTTCGCCGGCCTCGTCCCGGCGCCGATGCCGCTGCCCGTCAATCTCGGCGGCAAGGAAGGATACCTGACGCAGGTGCGCCTGATGGTCGACGGCGCGAAGGCCGCCGCAGCGATCGGCCCCCTGTCGATCAAGGAGTTCTTGACCGACGCGCTCGCCGCGAACAGCGGCGCCGCCGTGATGAGCTATGAAGAACTCGCCGCGCTGACGGCCGAGGCGGACGCGCTTGCGTTCGGCCCCGATGAGCCTTGCTATATTCAGTACTCGTCCGGTTCGACGAGCGCGCCCAAAGGCGTCATCGGCACGCAAGCTTCCGTCAACGCCAATCTGCACGGCATCACCAAACACGGTCTGAAGCTTCAGCCCGGCGACCGCGCCACGAGCTGGTTGCCGCTTTATCATGACATGGGCCTTATCGGTTTCGTTCTGGCGCCGATGTACGGCCAGCGCTCCGTCGATCTGATCGCCACGTCGGATTTCGTGCGGCGGCCGCTGCTGTGGCTGCGGCTGATGACGGACAACAAGGCGACGATCACTTACAGCCCGTCTTTCGGCTATGAACTTTCGGCGCGGCGGGCGGGCAAGGCGGAAGACGGCGCGCTCGACCTTTCAACGCTGCGCATCGCGGGCATCGGCGGCGACATGGTGCGCCCTGAAGCGCTCAATCTTTTTTCGGAAGCGTTTGCGCCGGCCGGTTTTCGCGCGACGGCCTTCCTGCCGAGCTACGGCATGGCGGAGGCGACGCTCGCCGTCACCTTCACCGAGATCGGCGCGCCGATCGATGTCGATCACGTCGACATGCGCCATTATAACCGTTCGGGCGTCGCGCAGCCCGCTTCCGCCGTCACGTCGCCCGATCACCGCCGCGGTTTTGTTCTGTGCGGCAAACCCCTCCCCGGTCACGCCGTCGACGTGCGCGGCGAATCCGGCGCGACGCTGAAGGACCGCGAGGTCGGCCGCATCTTCATCAAGGGGCCGAGCCTGACGCCCGGTTATTTCAGCGACGCCGAAGCAACAGCGCGCCTTTATGACGGCGAATGGCTCGACACCGGCGATATGGGCTATTTCCTCAACGGCGAAATCGTCATCACCGGCCGCGCCAAGGACCTTATCATCATCAACGGCCGCAATATCTGGCCGCA
>DNZB01000115.1:0-3576 GCA_003506635.1 Parvularcula sp. | reverse complement strand
GACGGCTCCGGCGAGAAGATCGTCGTCGTCGCGGAACGGCGCGGCATGTCGGCGGAAGCGCTGAGCGACCTTCATCGCAATGTCGCGAAGACCATCCAGACCGCCGCCGGCGCTCCTGCGACCGTCATTCTCGCCAAACCCCATTCGATGGTGCTGACGTCGTCCGGCAAGCTCAGCCGCGCCAAGGTCAGGCAAAAATATCTCGCCGGCGAATTCGACGCTGAGGCTTCTGAAGCCGCCGCGCCCAAAGCGCTCGCCGAAGCGCACGTGTGACCCTTTACGCCGTCACCGGCGGCACCGGCTTCATCGGCGCGGCGCTCCTTGATCTGCTGTTGCAGCAGGGGATTGCGGTGCGCGCGCTGGCGCGCGACCCGCGACGGCTGAAGCAGGCGGGCCGCCTTGAGGCCGTCGAAGGAAGCCTTGAAAGCGAACAGGCGCTCGACGCCCTTGTCCGCGGCGCAAGCGCGGTGCTTCATCTCGCCGGCGAAACCCACGCGCGCACCGAACAGGACTACACGCGGATCAATGTCGACGGCGCACGGCGCGCGGCGGCCGCCGCGGCGAAAGCCGGCGCGCGCTTCGTACACGCATCATCCCTGTCGGCGCGCCAGCCCGATACGTCTCCCTACGCGCGCAGCAAGCGTGACAGCGAAAAGGCGGTCGCCGACGCCGCCCGCGGCGTTCCCTGGCTTGCGCTTCGCCTGCCGGCGATTTACGGGCCGGGCGATCTCGTCACGCTTCCCTATTTCAAGCTGCTGAAGTCGGGCTTTGCTTTCGAGCCTGCGACCGATGTTCCCGCGCGCGCGTCGATCCTTTACGTCGAGGACGCCGCCGCGGCGATCGCCGCGGCGGCGACGCGCGGCGAGCCGCGCCGCATTTATGATGTCGGCGACGAACGGCGCGAAGGCCGCGCCTGGTCCGACATCGGCCGTACGCTCGGCGAAATAATCGGAAACAATCCGATGCCGCTCAAGATCCCCAAACCCGCCGTCACGCTGCTCCATGAGGGCGTGCGCGCCGCGGAGTCGATTTTCGGCAAGTCGCCCAGCGTGCGGCAGGGCCAGGTCAACGAACTCTTTCACTCGGACTGGGTGGCGCGCGAAAACCTCTTCAACGACGCGGCGGCTTGGGGCCCGAGGACCCCGCTCAAGGAAGGGTTTGCAAAAACCGTCCGCTGGTATCAAGAACAGGGATTATTGTGACCTCGAGCGCAAGGATTTTCAGCATGGCGGACCAGGGCATTCACGGGGAGGACGACCTCGTCTTCCGGCGCGTTTGCGCGCTGCTCGATCCCTTGAACCACAAGGGCGTCAGGCTCACGCGCGATATCGACCTTGTCGCTGATCTTGAGATCGACAGCGTTTCCGTCCTCGACGTCGTGATGGATGTCGAGGACGCCTATGACATTTCGATTCCCGTCAACACGATCTCGGAAACGAAGACGCTCGGCGAGCTCGTCGACGCCATCCACGCCATCAAGAAGAGCCAAGGCTGACCGATGAGCCTTTTTGAAAAGTTCGAGAAGACGGCCGCGCTCTATAACGGCCTTTCCGAGATGGGTAAGAACCCTTTCGCGGTCGTGATGGAGGAGGTGCTGGGGCCTACCCGCGCGCTGATCAAGGGCCGCGAAACAGTGCTCGCGGGCACGCATAATTACCTGGGGCAGACTTTTGAGCCGAAGGCGATCGCGGCGGCCAAACGCGCGCTGGACGAGGAAGGCACAGGCACCACCGGATCGCGTTTCGCCAACGGCACCTTCGCCGGCCATAAGTCGCTCGAACGCGCGCTCGCCGACTTTCTCGGCATGAAATATTGCGTCGTCTTCTCGACCGGATTCGTCGCCAATCTCGGCGCGATCGCCGGGCTCCTTGATCCGGCTGAAGACGTCGTCCTCATCGACGCCGACTGCCACGCCTGCATCTATGACGGCTGCCAGCTGTCGGGCGCCGAGACGATCCGCTTCCGCCATAACGATCCTGAAAGCCTCGACAAACGGCTCGGCCGGCTCGACCCGAAATACAAGGGCAAGCTCGTCTGCATCGAAGGGATGTACTCGATGTACGGCGATATCGCGCCGGTGAAGGAATTCGTCGAAGTCGCGCACAGGCACGGCGCCTATCTCCTCGTCGATGAGGCGCATTCGTTCGGCGTCTACGGCGAAAAAGGCCGCGGCGTCGCCGAGGCCGAAGGCGTGATGGACAAAATCGACTTTTACTCCGGCACTTTTTCGAAGGCGCTCGCGGCGATCGGCGGCTTCGTCGCGTCGAACCATCCGCAGGCTGAGTATCTGCGCTTTTCCTCCCGTCCCTACAAGTTCACCGCCTCGCCGAGCCCCGCGACGATCGCCTCCGCGCACGCGGCGCTTGACAACATCGCCGCGACGCCCGCCTTGCGGGCCAAGCTCTGGGACAACGCAAACCGCCTACACGCCGCGCTGACCCAATACGGCTTGCGGCTCGCGGCGCCGCCGGCGCCCGTTATTTCGGTCCTGTTGCCGACGAAGGAGGAGGCGTTCGCGGCCTGGAACTTCCTCATCGATCAGGGCGTCTATGTGAACATGGCGATCCCGCCCGGAACGCCGGGCAAGGAGTCTCTGCTGCGCCTTGCTGTCTCATCTGCGCACACCAATGACGACATCGACCGGCTCGTCGCCGCCTATGGCGCGATGGCGGAGGCGTTTCCATCCGCGCGCGTCGCTTACGCGTCATAAGGGCGTCACGATTGGTCGGCATGACGCCGATCACCAGGGATTGAGGCCTCGCCAGACTGCCGCCGCATTTGCGGCGCGAAGCTGGCGCGGATTTCGCAAAGACAGGTCTTCGGCCGCATGGTCGCGGCCGTGATTGGCGCAGGGTGACTAGATGATTCGAATTGTTGCAGCGGCGTTGGCGCTCAGCGCGGCGGGCGGCGCGTCGGCGGAGCAATCCGTCCACGCCCATATCAGCTGCAAGGGCGAGCCGCGCGAGATCCTCGTCCGCGTGGTTAACGTCAAGAAGAGCGTCGGGCTGATGACGCTCGAGCTATATCGTAACGACCCGGACGGCTTCCTCAAGAAAAGCGGCCGCGAATTCCGCCAGCGTTTCGCCGCGAAGGCGCCCGCGACCGAGGTTTGCGTTCACGCGCCCGCCGCAGGCCAATGGGCGATGGTCGCCTATCACGACGAGAACGCCAACGAGAAGTTCGACAAGGGCGCGTTTGGCCTGCCCGTCGAGCCTTACGGCGTCTCGCAGAACCCGAAAATCCGGCTTGCCCCGCCGCCGATCGAAAAGGCGCTGTTCGAGGTTGCGGAAAGCGGCGCAACGGTCGAAATCAAGCTCAAGAATTAGGGCCGGCGCCGCCGCGCCCTGAAAAGGCGGCAGGCGGACGAATGGCGACGATTACAATTGAACCGGTAAGCGGGCCGAAAGGCCGTCGCGACTTCATTCGCGCCGGCAAGGTCGCCTATGCCGGCGATCCCCATTTCGTCGCACCGCTGGAGTTCGAGGTCGGCGCCCGGCTCGACCCGGGCGCCAACCCGGCGCTGAAGGGCGCTGACGTTCAGCTCTTCATTGCGAAGAAGGACGGCGCGGTCGCCGG
>DNZB01000117.1:11200-12284 GCA_003506635.1 Parvularcula sp. | reverse complement strand
TTCAAGGAAATCCGTGGACTGACGGCCGGCGTGCGCCGTCTCGTCTTTCCGGGCGTGCTGATCGCCTGGGCGCTCGGCGCGCTCGCTGCGATCCATATCGGCGCCTTGTCGCCGGGTCCCGCGCTCCTTTTCGCCGGGGTGATGGTCGTCACCGGGCCGACAGTGATCATTCCGCTCCTCAGGCAGGCGAAACTGACGCCGCGCCCGGCGGCGCTGCTGAAATGGGAGGGGATCGCCAACGATCCGATCGGCGCCCTGTTCGCCGTGTTCACCTTCGAGGCGATCCGGCTCGGGTACGGCGCCGGCCACGCTGGCGAGAGCGCCACCTTCGGCCAGCTCGCCGGCTCGCTCGTCATCGCTTCCGCGCTGGCGGTCGGTTTCGGCTGGCTGCTCGGCGCCTTTGCGGCGCGCATCTTTCATCGCGGTTGGGCGCCGGAATATTTGAAGCCGCCCGTCCTCTTTGCGCTCGTTCTCTTCGGATCCGAATTCGCAAACCTCATGCAAGAAGAGGCGGGCCTTCTCACCGTGACGGCGATGGGCGTCACGCTCGCCAATTCCCGCATCGCCAGCCTCGATGATCTGCGCCATTTCAAAGAAAGCATAGCAACGCTCCTTGTTTCCGGCGTCTTCATCGTCCTCACCGCCAATCTCACCTTTGAAAAGCTCACCGGTCTTGAGGCGCGCGATTTCCTGTTCGTCGCGGCGATGCTGTTCGTCGTCCGGCCCGCGGCGATATTCCTCTCAACGATCGGCGCGGGGCTTTCCTGGCGCGAGCGCCTGCTGGTCGGGTGGATCGCGCCGCGCGGGATTGTCGCCGTCGCCGTCACGAGTTTTTTCGGCGCCGCGCTCGTTTCGCATTACGCCGCGGCCGGCGGCGACCCCGCGCTTCTTCAGTCGGCGGAACGATTGACGCCGCTCGCCTTCCTGATGGTGTTCGCGACCGTCATCGCGCACGGCTTCTCAATCGGTCCGCTGGCGCGATGGCTCGGCCTGTCGTCGGCGGAGCGGCCCGGCGTCCTCATCGTCGGCGGTTCGGAGTGGGCGGCGGCGCTCGCCGCCAAGCTCCAGGAAATGGAGATTCCTG